>NZ_JAOWDG010000082.1:0-231185 GCF_030334745.1 Citrobacter sp. Cb080
TGATGTAGCCCCCTGAAACACCGGACAGTAGCTGTATCTCCAGATAAGAGATAGGCTTGAATATATGTCTAACACTAACGCCAATTTTGAGATGACCGGGATCCTGTTAGGGCAAGAAGTCCGTAAACGTAAAACTCCTCAGGAGAAGATCGCCATTATCCAGCAGACGATGGAGCCGGGTATGAATGTCTCCCATGTCGCCCGCCTGCATGGTATCCAGCCCAGCCTGCTGTTTAAGTGGAAGAAGCAATATCAGGAAGGCAGCCTCACCGCCGTTGCGGCTGGAGAGGAAGTCGTTCCTGCTTCTGAGCTTACTGCTGCTCTGAAGCAGGTCCGGGAGCTTCAGCGCCTTCTGGGCAAGAAGACGATGGAAGTTGAGATCCTGAAAGAAGCCGTGGAGTACGGTCAGTCGCGAAAATGGATAGCGCACGCGCCCTTGTTGCCAAAGGACGGGGAATAGCCATGGTCTGCCGGACCATGGGCGTGTCGCGTGCGCAACTGTCACTGCGGATTAACCGTTCTGCCGACTGGCAGGACAGGCGCTGTAACCGGCGTAATGAAGAAGCAGACGCAGAAATACTGTCGGCTATCCTCAACATTATCAGCGATATGCCGAGTTATGGTTATCGACGCGTGTGGGGCATCCTGCGCAAGCAACGTCGCACAGAGGGACAGCTACCTGTGAATGCCAAACGGCTTTACAGGATAATGCGTGAGCATAACCTGTTGTTGTTGCATCACAAACCAGAGCGACCGAAGCGTGAACATAAGGGCAAGATAGCGGTGGCAGAAAGCGATATGCGCTGGTGTTCAGATGGCTTCGAGTTCGGCTGCGACAACGGCGAAAAACTGCGGGTAACGTTCGCGCTGGACTGCTGCGACCGTGAGGCCATAGACTGGGCAGCAAGCACGGGAGGCTATGACAGTTCGACCGTGCAGGATGTGATGCTGAGGTCGGTGGAAAAGCGCTTCGGCGACAGGTTGCCCGACACAGCGGTGCAGTGGCTGACGGATAACGGTTCAGCGTATACCGCGTATGAAACGCGGAGGTTCGCGAGAGAGCTGAATCTGGAGCCCTGCACAACAGCGGTGAGCAGCCCGCAGAGTAATGGCATGGCCGAACGGTTCGTGAAAACGATGAAAGAAGACTATATCGCGTTCATGCCAAAACCGGATGTGAGAACAGCACTGCGAAACCTTGCAGTAGCGTTCACGCATTACAATGAAAACCACCCGCACAGCGCGCTGGGATATCACTCCCCGAGGGAATACCGGCGGCAGCGGACATCGTTAACTTAAGATACAAAAGCTGTTCGGAGATGGAGGGTCAAGATCATAAAAGAAAGAGTTGCCACCATATTTCAGATTTCATTAATAAAAAAAGAGCCGGTTTATATAAATAAGCCGGCTCTCAAGCAGATATATCTTAATTACTCGTCTTCGAGATAGGTATATCCGTACAGTCCTGCCTCAAACTCTTCGAGGAACTGCTGCTGCAACTCGGTATCCAGATCGGTGTTTTTCACCTGGTCACGGAACTGAGTTAGCAGGGTGTTCGGATCCAACTGCACGTATTGCAGCATATCCGCCACGGTATCCCCTTCGTCAGACAGCTCAACTTCCACGCTGCCGTCAGGGAAGACGAACACGTCAACCGCTTCGGTATCACCGAACAGGTTGTGCATGTTACCAAGGATCTCCTGGTACGCACCCACCATAAAGAAGCCCAGCATCGGCGGGTTCTCCGGGTCGTATTCCGGCATCGGCATGGTGGTCGCAATGCCGTCACCATCAACATAGTGGTCGATAGCGCCATCAGAGTCACAGGTGATATCCAGCAGCACCGCACGGCGCTCAGGAGCCTTGTTCAGCCCTTCCAGCGGCATCACCGGGAACAGCTGATCGATCCCCCACGCATCCGGCATCGACTGGAACAGCGAGAAGTTGACGTAAATCTTATCCGCCATACGCTCCTGCAACTCGTCGATAATCGGACGGTGCGCGCGGTTGCTCGGGTCGAGTTGTTTTTGCACATCGTGACACATGTTCAGATAGAGCTGTTCTGCCCACGCGCGTTCCTGCAGGCTAAAGGTGCCTGAAGAGTACCCAACGTGAATATCGTGCAGATCCATCTGGCTGTCGTGCAGCCATTCACGCAGCGAACGACGGGTTCCCGGCTCATGCATCTCTTGCCAGGTTTCCCACATGCTTTGCAGGGCACGCGGCGCATCGTCAGCCGGAGGCGTTGCTTCGGTATGCTCGCTACGCTCAACGCCGATAATATTAGACACCAGCACGGTATGATGCGCGGTAACAGCGCGACCGGATTCGGTAATTACCGTCGGGTGCGGCAGACCGTGCTCTTCACAGGCGTCGCCAATGGCCCAGATGATGTTGTTCGCGTATTCGTTCAGGCCGTAGTTTACGGAGCAGTCAGACTGCGAACGGGTACCTTCGTAGTCCACGCCCAGGCCACCGCCCACGTCGAAGCACTGGATATTTACGCCAAGCTTGTGCAGCTCAACGTAGAAACGCGCCGACTCACGTACGCCGGTGGCAATATCACGAATGTTCGCCATCTGTGAGCCGAGGTGGAAGTGCAGCAACTGAATACTGTCCAGACGACCGCGCTCGCGCAGCATTTCTACCAGTTGCAGCACCTGGTTTGCCGCCAGGCCAAATTTCGATTTCTCTCCGCCGGAGGACTGCCATTTGCCGGAACCCTGCGACGCCAGACGCGCACGCACGCCCAGACGCGGAACAACATTCAGTCGTTCAGCTTCATCCAGCACGATAGCGATTTCAGACATCTTCTCGATGACCAGATAGATCTTATGGCCCATCTTTTCGCCAATTAGCGCCAGGCGGATGTATTCGCGGTCTTTATAGCCGTTACACACGATCACGCTGCGGGTCATTCCAGCATGAGCCAGAACGGCCATCAGTTCAGCTTTAGAACCGGCTTCCAGCCCCAGCGGTTCGCCGGAGTGGATCAGCGATTCAATCACGCGACGGTGCTGGTTGACCTTGATCGGGTAAACGAGGAAATAGTCACCGTTGTAGCCGTAAGACTCACGGGCGCGCTTAAACGCGGCGTTAATCGAACGCAGACGGTGTTGCAGGATCTGCGGGAAGCAGAACAATGCAGGCAAACGCTGGCCCTGCGCTTCACGGGCTTTCACCAACTCAGCAAGGTCAACGCGCGCTTCTGGTACGTCGGGATCCGGGCACACGCTGATGTGGCCCAGTTCATTGACGTCATAGTAGTTATTACCCCACCAGGCAATATTGTAAGTACGCAGCATCTTGCTGGCTTCCTGGGAACTCATTGCAACCTCCTGCATGGAGCGTAGTACACCGTGTTCGCCTGCTGACGAAGGCGAACCCAAAGAAATGTCGTCAGACATAGCGAACCTCAAATTTTATTAACAAGTGTAAAACAGTTGACTACTATCGCAATCCGAAGACGCGATAACAACCCAAATACAGGCAGAATTTCCAGCAGATAGTGCTGACGCTCCGACTGTGCGACCGGTTTCTTTTTCATATCAATGTAAACACGTAACCGAACTTAATGCTGACGGTTCGGCGAAACCACGAGAAAACTCTTGTTTACCAAGAGCGCCCTTGTTCAGTTCTTAGTGACCGTTGCCGGCCCTGGAGTCCTGAGAAGCGCCGAGATGGGTATAACATCGGCAGGTATGCAAGATGCAGATTGCGGGGGACATATGTACACCAGAACGGTGCGACAGATTCAGCAGAATACAACGGTTCATTATCTCGTATCACCTCCACGGTTGCTCCTGACGGAACGAACCCACAAGCCAAAGCTAAAGTTTTAACCCGGCTGGAAGTGGCAACACGATGAAAACGTCGTGTGCTTTTTTGTCTATCCTCAATAAATCGAGTTGCGGGAAGGCGGCAACGCAGTGAATCCCCGGGCGCTTACAGGAGTAAGTGACTGGGCCGAGTATTGCCAACGCACATGCAACTTGAAGTATGACGGATATGAGCCGCGCGCCGCGTTTTATACCGACAACAGTACGAAAAAGCAAAAGATAAATACGCGCATTGCCAGCACCGTCAGGAAAAATTTCCAGTTACATTTTCAATACAATGCGAGCTCAATCAAAAAAAGCTGGAAATCAGGCGCAGAACCGACTTAAAATAGCCGTCCAGATGTTAATCCATCTATACCGATTAACACTCAGACTGCCAGTGTCCGTCATCTGCAGACTCATGGTAGAATCTTCTACACATGGCTATTCCACTCGACAGTTTGAGCTAACTACATTCTCCTTAGGTGAAATTAAATATGGCAAAACACCTTTTTACGTCCGAGTCCGTATCAGAAGGGCATCCTGACAAAATCGCTGACCAAATCTCTGATGCCGTGCTGGATGCAATCCTGGAGCAGGATCCGAAAGCACGCGTTGCCTGCGAAACCTACGTCAAAACCGGCATGGTTTTAGTTGGCGGTGAGATCACCACCAGCGCATGGGTTGATATCGAAGAGATCACCCGTAACACGGTTCGCGAAATTGGCTATGTGCATTCCGACATGGGCTTTGATGCCAACTCTTGTGCGGTACTGAGCGCGATTGGTAAACAGTCTCCGGACATCAACCAGGGTGTTGACCGTGCGGATCCGCTGGAACAGGGCGCAGGCGACCAGGGTCTGATGTTTGGTTATGCAACCAACGAAACCGACGTTCTGATGCCAGCCCCGATTACCTATGCTCACCGTCTGGTGCAGCGTCAGGCTGAAGTGCGTAAAAACGGCACCTTATCCTGGCTGCGCCCGGATGCAAAAAGCCAGGTAACCTTCCAGTATGACGACGGTAAAATCGTCGGTATTGATGCGGTTGTTCTGTCGACTCAGCACTCTGAAGATATCGATCAGAAATCGCTGCAAGAAGCCGTTATGGAAGAGATCATCAAGCCGGTACTGCCGACTGAATGGCTGACAGCTTCAACCAAGTTCTTCATCAACCCAACCGGTCGTTTCGTTATCGGCGGTCCAATGGGTGACTGCGGTCTGACGGGTCGTAAAATCATCGTTGATACCTACGGCGGCATGGCCCGTCACGGCGGCGGCGCATTCTCTGGTAAGGATCCGTCTAAAGTTGACCGTTCCGCAGCTTATGCAGCCCGCTACGTAGCGAAAAACATCGTTGCCGCTGGCCTGGCTGACCGTTGTGAGATTCAGGTTTCCTACGCAATCGGCGTGGCTGAACCGACCTCTATCATGGTGGAAACGTTCGGTACTGAAAAAGTGCCTTCAGAACAGCTGACCCTGCTGGTGCGTGAGTTCTTCGACCTGCGCCCGTATGGCCTGATTCAGATGCTGGATCTGCTGCACCCGATTTACAAAGAAACCGCCGCTTACGGTCACTTTGGTCGCGAACATTTCCCATGGGAAAAAACCGACAAAGCCGCCCTGCTGCGTGAAGCTGCCGGTCTGAAGTAATTCCCCGACGGCTCAATGCTTATGAAGACCAGCCTCATGCTGGTCTTTTTTATGTCATTTGCTCTCCCATCCCCCATCGCTATAACCACGCTAATTTCATTTGCTTCAATAACAAATGAAAGCGATTACATAGCACAGTATTTCTATCTACCTTGAATTCACATCTCTTCGTTACCAGCATTGCATCACTGTTACATCATATTTCAGCATTGTCTTAAAATCAGCCAATCAACTTTATTCTATAATAATAAATAATGTTAACTTTCAACTCATTAAACAATAATCCACATGAATGCCAGTGTAACCGATTACACTAATGTGATGTGATTCGCATTTTTTTACCCCGTACTCACCTACCCTTAACATCAACAAAACTAGCTACCCAACGGAGGGCATCATGCCTGACAATAAAAAAACGGGGCATTCCAACAAAGCCATGACATTTTTTGTCTGCTTCCTGGCAGCCCTGGCTGGATTACTTTTTGGCCTGGATATCGGTGTTATTGCCGGTGCTTTACCATTCATCACCGACGAGTTCCAAATTACCCCACACACTCAGGAATGGGTGGTGAGTTCCATGATGCTTGGTGCGGCAGTGGGCGCCGTCGGCAGCGGTTGGCTCTCCTTTAAGCTGGGGCGTAAAAAAAGCCTGATGATCGGCGCAATCCTGTTTGTTGCCGGTTCGCTGTTCTCCGCCGCAGCGCCAAACGTTGAAGTGCTGCTGGTTTCCCGCGTGCTGCTCGGCCTGGCAGTCGGCGTTGCGTCTTATACCGCACCGTTGTACTTGTCCGAAATCGCCCCGGAAAAAATTCGCGGCAGCATGATTTCTATGTATCAGTTAATGATCACCATCGGTATTTTAGGTGCGTATCTTTCCGATACGGCATTTAGCTACAGCGGCGCATGGCGCTGGATGCTGGGCGTGATCATCATCCCTGCCCTGTTACTGCTGGTTGGCGTCATCTTCCTGCCGGACAGCCCGCGTTGGTTTGCGGCTAAACGTCGTTTTGTCGATGCCGAACGCGTTCTGTTGCGTCTGCGTGACACCAGCGCTGAAGCCAAACGCGAGCTGGATGAAATTCGTGAAAGCCTGCAAGTGAAGCAGAGCGGCTGGGCGCTGTTTAAAGAAAACAGCAACTTCCGCCGCGCAGTTTTCCTTGGCGTTCTATTACAGGTGATGCAGCAGTTCACCGGGATGAACGTCATTATGTATTACGCGCCAAAAATCTTTGAGCTGGCGGGTTACACCAACACCACCGAACAGATGTGGGGGACCGTTATTGTCGGTCTGACCAACGTGCTGGCAACCTTTATCGCCATTGGCCTGGTTGACCGCTGGGGCCGTAAACCTACGCTGATCCTCGGCTTTATCGTCATGGCCGTCGGTATGGGCGTGCTGGGTACCATGATGCACGTGGGTATTCACTCGCCAGCCGCACAATACTTCGCAGTGCTGATGCTGCTAATGTTTATCGTTGGCTTTGCGATGAGCGCCGGTCCGCTGATTTGGGTACTGTGCTCTGAAATCCAGCCGCTGAAAGGCCGCGATTTCGGCATCACCTGCTCTACCGCAACTAACTGGATTGCCAACATGATTGTCGGCGCAACCTTCCTGACGATGCTGAACTTGCTGGGCAGCGCCAACACCTTCTGGGTCTACGGTGGCCTGAACGTACTGTTCATCTTCCTGACCCTGTGGCTGATCCCTGAAACTAAAAACGTCTCTCTGGAACACATTGAACGTAACCTGATGAAAGGTCGTAAACTGCGCGAAATTGGCGCACACAACTAATCTCGTTAGGCTTCCTCCCCCGTGGGAGGGAGCCTTCCTCTTGCAGTCCCTTCCCTGTCGCACTATCCTCTGGCGTTATGAAAACCTCCCGTCTCCCGATCGCCATCCAGCAAGCCGTTATGCGCAGCCTGCGGGAAAAACTCGCACAGGCCAATCTCAAGCTCGAACGCCAATACCCGGAACCAAAGCTGGTTTACCAACAGCGCGGAACCGCCGCGGGTACCGCGTGGCTACAAACCTACGAAATTCGTCTTAATCCAGTTTTGCTGATGGAGAATGTTGACGCGTTCGTTAACGAAGTGGTGCCCCATGAACTGGCGCATCTACTGGTGTGGAAACACTTTGGCCGCGTACCGCCGCACGGGAAAGAGTGGAAATGGATGATGGAGAGCGTGCTGGGCGTACCGGCCCGGCGCACGCATCAGTTTGAGCTGCAATCCGTGCAGCGTAAGACCTTTACATGCCGCTGTAAGTGTCAGGAGCACCAACTGACCGTCCGCCGCCATAACCGCGTTGTACGCGGCGAAGCCACCTACCGCTGCGTTCACTGCGGTGAACCGCTGGTTGCAGAATAATCTTCAGAATTATCAGGAACTTTTCTGATCTAACTGATTGCATACAGGAATGACTTTCGCTACGTTGCGGGCTCGTTTTGACACGGAGTTCGTGATGTACCGTAATCTTTCTTTTGCTGCGGCCCTGTTAGCCGCTGCGTTTTCAGGCTCGGTTTTAGCCGAAGGCATCAACAGTTTTTCTCAGGCAAAAGCAGCAGGCGTTAAAATTAACGCCGATGCGCCAGGCGATTTCTATTGCGGATGTAAAATTAACTGGCAAGGAAAAAAAGGGGTCGTTGACCTCGAATCCTGCGGCTATAAAGTGCGAAAAAATGAAAACCGCGCCAGTCGAATTGAATGGGAACACGTTGTCCCCGCGTGGCAATTTGGTCATCAGCGCCAGTGCTGGCAGGACGGAGGGCGTAAAAACTGCGCTAAAGATCCGGTCTATCGCAAAATGGAAAGCGATATGCATAACCTGCAGCCCGCGGTGGGTGAGGTCAATGGCGATCGCGCAAACTTTATGTACAGCCAGTGGAACGGTGGCGAAGGCCAATATGGACAATGCACCATGAAGGTTGACTTCAAAGAGAAAGTTGCCGAGCCACCAGCCCGCGCCCGTGGCGCCATCGCGCGTACCTATTTTTACATGCACGACCAATACAACCTGACGCTCTCCCGCCAGCAAACTCAGCTTTTTAATGCCTGGAATAAGCAGTATCCGGTCACCGATTGGGAGTGTGAGCGCGACGAACGCATTGCGAAGGTACAGGGGAACCATAACCCCTATGTGCAACGCGCTTGCCAGGCGCAAAAGAGCTAACCTACACTAGCAGCAATATTTTTTAACCATGCCCTGGCCTTTTGCAGCCCAGGGCCATGACGCGGATGTTTAACTATGCGCATTCCTCGCATTTATCACCCTGAGCCACTCACTTCCGGCAGCCAAATTTCACTGTGTGAAGATGCAGCCAACCATATCGGCCGCGTACTGCGTATGGGGCCAGGCCAGGCGCTACAGCTGTTTGATGGCAGCAATCAGGTATTCGACGCCGAAATCACCCACGCCAGTAAGAAAAGCGTGGACGTGAAGGTGCTTAACGCTGAACTCGACGATCGAGAATCGCCGCTGCACATCCACCTGGGCCAGGTGATGTCGCGGGGTGAAAAAATGGAATTTACTATCCAAAAATCGATTGAACTGGGTGTAAGCCTCATTACGCCACTTTTTTCTGAGCGCTGCGGCGTTAAACTGGACAGCGAACGCCTGAACAAGAAGCTCCAGCAGTGGCAGAAAATCGCCATTGCCGCCTGCGAACAGTGCGGTCGTAATCGGGTGCCTGAAATTCGCCCGGCGATGGATCTGGAAGCGTGGTGCGCCGAACAGGATGAAGGTCTGAAACTGAACCTGCATCCCCGCGCCAGCGCCAGCATCAATACGCTGCCGCTCCCGGTGGAACGCATCCGCTTGCTGATTGGCCCCGAAGGTGGGCTGTCGGCAGATGAAATTGCCATGACCGCACGATATCAATTTACTGATATTCTGTTAGGGCCTCGCGTTCTGCGTACTGAGACAACTGCGCTCACCGCCATCACCGCGCTACAGGTGCGTTTTGGCGATCTGGGCTAACGGAGAAGAACAATGATCAAGCTCGGCATCGTGATGGATCCCATCGCAAGCATCAATATCAAGAAAGATTCCAGCTTCGCTATGCTGCTGGAAGCGCAACGTCGCGGTTACGAAATTCATTATATGGAAATGGCCGATCTCTATCTGATCAACGGTGAAGCCCGCGCCCGTACGCGTACCCTGAGCGTAGAGCAGAACTACGACAAATGGTATGAGTTCAATAGCGAGCAAGATCTCCCGCTGGCAGATCTGGACGTCATTCTGATGCGTAAGGATCCGCCGTTTGATACCGAGTTCATCTACGCAACCTATATTCTGGAACGTGCAGAGGAGAAAGGGACGCTAATCGTTAACAAACCGCAGAGCCTGCGCGATTGTAACGAGAAGCTGTTCACCGCATGGTTTGCCGACCTGACACCGGAAACGCTCGTCACGCGTAACAAAGCGCAGCTGAAAGCCTTCTGGCAAAAACACAGCGACATCATTCTCAAACCGCTGGACGGCATGGGCGGCGCATCTATTTTCCGCGTCAAGGAAGGCGATCCGAACCTTGGCGTTATTGCCGAAACACTGACCGAGCACGGTACCCGTTATTGCATGGCGCAGAACTATCTGCCGGCAATTAAAGACGGTGATAAACGCGTGCTGGTGGTCGATGGCGAACCCGTTCCGTACTGCCTGGCGCGTATTCCACAAGGCGGCGAAACCCGTGGCAACCTGGCAGCCGGCGGTCGTGGCGAGCCGCGTCCATTAACCGACAGCGACTGGGAAATTGCACGTCGCATTGGGCCAACGCTGAAAGCAAAAGGTTTGATTTTTGTCGGTCTGGATATCATTGGCGACCGTCTGACGGAAATTAACGTCACCAGCCCAACCTGTATTCGTGAAATTGAAGCGGAGTTCCCAGTTTCGATTACCGGTATGCTGATGGACGCCATCGAGGCACGTTTGCAGAAATAAATAAGTTGCCGGATGGCGATGCCTTCGCGTCTTATCCGGCCTACATTCGCACCCCGTAGGCCGGATAAGGCAAAGCCGCCATCCGGCAAAGCTATCTTCAGAGGGTGACATCTTCGCGCTTTGCCCACATACTGGGCTCTGTTGCTTTTTTGAACCAGGAAACAGAACCTCTGACAATGAATTTACAGCATCACTTTCTAATTGCCATGCCTGCTCTCCAGGATCCGATTTTCCGCCGTTCCGTGGTGTATATCTGTGAACACAATGAGAACGGAGCAATGGGGATTATCGTCAATAAGCCTCTGGAAAACTTACAAATTGAAGGGATTCTGGAAAAGCTGAAGATTACTCCAGAAGCACGCGATCCTGCCATTCGTCTGGACAAACCGGTGATGCTCGGCGGCCCGCTGGCGGAAGACCGTGGATTTATTCTACACACCCCGCCGTCACGCTTTGCCTCCAGTATTCGCATTTCAGATAACACTATCATCACCACCTCCCGCGATGTACTTGAAACCCTGGGTACACAGGAGCAGCCATCCGAAGTGCTGGTTGCGCTGGGCTATTCATCATGGGAAAAAGGTCAACTGGAACAAGAGCTACTGGATAACGCCTGGCTCACTGCTCCCGCAGACCTGAACATCTTATTTAAAACGCCGATTGCCGACCGCTGGCGCGATGCGGCGAAGCTTATCGGGATTGATATTCAGACCATGCCTGGCGTGGCGGGACACGCCTGATGAGCGGAACATTACTCTCTTTTGATTTTGGTACGAAAAGTATCGGCGTCGCGGTTGGTCAACGCATTACCGGTACGGCGAGACCTTTGCCCGCCATCAAAGCACAGGACGGTACGCCAGACTGGAGTTTGATTGAACGTCTGCTAAAAGAGTGGCAGCCGGACGAAATCATTGTCGGCCTGCCGCTCAACATGGATGGCACCGAACAACCCCTTACTGCGCGCGCGCGCAAATTCGCTAACCGCATTCACGGTCGCTTTGGCGTAACCGTAACGCTGCACGATGAACGTTTGAGCACCGTCGAAGCCCGCTCAGGCCTGTTTGAGCAAGGCGGATACCGGGCGTTGAATAAAGGCAAAGTAGATTCCGCTTCTGCCGTTATTATCCTTGAAAGCTATTTCGAGCAGGGCTACTAAAGTCGCCCCTGCGCCTGGCGCTGCTGCTGACTTTGTGCAAACGTCTGCATACCTGTCTGCTGCCCGGTTTGAATCACACCGGGTAGCTGATGCGTTTTCCCTTCGCGGATCAAATTGCCCACGGCGGGAGTGTTGACGAGCAGTTCGAATAGCGCCACGCGTCCTCCCTGCTTATCTTCCTCCAGCTTTTGCGAAAGTACCGCCCGCAGGCTGTCTGCCAGCTGGTTACGCACCGGATCTTTCTCCTGTGCGGGAAAGGTGTCCACCAGCCGCGCGATGGCCTGCGCCGCCCCTCGCGTATGTAAGGTTGCCAACACCAGATGCCCGGTCTCCGCTGCCGTTAAGGCCAAACGAATAGTTTCCACGTCGCGCAGCTCGCCCAGCAAAATGACGTCGGGATCTTCGCGTAACGCGCCGCGCAAACCGGCAGCAAAAGAAGCGCAGTGTACGCCCACCTCCCGCTGTTGAATAAGACAACGCTGGCTGGTGTAGCGATATTCAATCGGATCTTCCAGCGTCAGAATATGCCCCGCAATATGTTGATTAAGGTACTCCACCATCGCCGCCAGGGTGGTTGATTTACCGCTGCCGGTGGCTCCAGTGACCAGAACTAATCCATTTTCACCGTGCAGCAGTTCAGGTATGGCCTCCGGAGTCTGAAGATCGTCTAAACGAGGACATTCAAGCGGTAGCAATCTTAGCGCCAGCGAGGTGCCCTGCTGATGAGCAAATGCGCTGGCGCGTAGACGCCGGGAGTCCGCCAGCGTAAGGGCAAAATCAATCTGCCCCTGTTCCCGCCACTGTACCTGTTGTTGCTCACTGAGCCAGCACATCAGCAGATTCTCCACGTCAGGGGGAGTAAATGGTGCTATTTCGACTTTTCCACGTATGCGCCAGCGCGCCGGCCATGCATTGCACAGGTGTAGATCCGACACGTTATGCTTTACACTAAGGGCCACTATTTCTTCCATATTCATATGAACATCCTCGGAAAATGAACGATATCGCGCATAACCTGGCACATGTCCGGGACAAAATCTCAGCCGCCGCGACGCGTTGCGGGCGGTCTTCAGAAGAAGTTATATTGCTTGCAGTCAGCAAAACCAAACCTGCGAGCGCCATCGAAGAAGCCATCGTCGCAGGATTATTTTCAATTGGTGAAAACAACGACTAATAGCGAGTAGTCACGCTCTTGATTTTCCATACACCTTTTTCTTCTACCATGCAGTCAATAACTTTTTGAGATGACTCACCTGTTCCAAATGTCAAATAGACATTGGTACAAATAGGATCAGCTATAATTAGATCAATACTAATATGCTTACTCCAGTCTTCATCGGCAAAATCCTGAACTTTTAGAAAACAATCCTCTTCAAGCTCATTGCTTCTATAAGCTTGCTTTAATTTATTCAATGTATCAATAATAACATAAGGCTCTAATGCCGTCGGATCATCTGCAACTGGGATGATATTATGAGCAATCTGCTTGATATACCAAGCATTGAATTTTAATGCCTGAGTATCAGCAGGTATTATTCCTGCCATAGCAAACGATGAGAATAGAAAAGTAAATAATATCAATCGTTTCATCAGTTATGCCTATAGAGTTTATACGAGGGCTGATTTTTACGATAACCAGGTCCGGGATACACACCATGTTCGATTGCTGCTGTTACTGCCCTGGCACAATAACCTGCAGCGTGCGCATGAGCATTATTCTTAACAAAATTTATAGCGACTTCTTTATTCCACATTTGCAAAATCTCATTTATAAACGAAGAGTATGAAATATCACAAAGCGAACCATCACCTTGAACATTAAATGCTTCCAACTCTATTTATTGACATCACAAATATGCCCGCAATCTGTATTTTCGATGTGTATTGCTACTTAATAATAAATGAAGTCATAATATTTACCTTACCAATTATCTAATTTTTTGCTTTATTAGAAATAAATATCATCCCAAATTTTATAACTGTAGAATATTTACACTGGGGCAAACTGGAGCTGAATAAAACGAATTGAAAATCCTGTCAGTTAAATCTGTTTACGTCCTCCTACAGACTCACATTTTTATACTCAGCCTATCTGCAGCCTTACCAGGCGTAGTAAATGGTGCGGTTTCGACTTTTCCACCTATGCGCCAGCGCGCAGGCCATGCATTGCACAGGTGTAGATCCGACACGTTATGCTTTACACTAAGGGCCACTATTTCTTCCATATTCATATGAACATCCTCGGAAAATGAACGATATCGCGCATAACCTGGCACATGTCCGGGACAAAATCTCAGCCGCCGCGACGCGTTGCGGGCGGTCTTCAGAAGAAGTTATGTTGCTTGCAGTCAGCAAAACCAAACCTGCGAGCGCCATCGAAGAAGCCATGACCGCAGGGCAGCGTGCCTTCGGTGAAAACTATGTCCAGGAAGGGGTGGATAAGATCCGCTACTTTCAGGAAAAAGGCGTTAACGATCTGCAGTGGCACTTTATCGGCCCGCTGCAGTCGAACAAAAGTCGTCTGGTCGCTGAACATTTTGACTGGTGCCATACGATTGATCGTCTGCGTATCGCTGCCCGTCTGAGCGAACAGCGCCCTGCGGAACTGCCGCCGCTCAATGTGTTGATTCAGATTAATATCAGCGATGAGAACAGTAAGTCAGGTATTCCGCTTGCAGAGCTTGACGCACTGGCCGCTGAAGTCGCCGCGCTGCCACGCATTACCCTGCGTGGTTTGATGGCGATTCCGGCGCCAGAGTCAGATTATGTAAGGCAGTTTGAAGTTGCACAGCAAATGGCGGTAGCATTTGCCGGGTTGAAAACACGTTACCCAAGTATCGACATGCTCTCACTGGGGATGTCTGATGATATGGATGCCGCCATTGCGGCGGGTAGCACGATGGTGCGCATCGGCACTGCCATTTTTGGTGCTCGTGATTACACTAAAAAATAAGGAAAACTAAGGAACACCATGAATACGTTGACCTTCCTGCTCTCAACGGTAATTGAGCTGTATACCATGGCGCTGCTGCTGCGCGTGTGGATGCAATGGTCTCGCTGCGATTTCTACAACCCGTTCTCGCAGTTTATTGTGAAAATCACTCAGCCCATTATTGGGCCGTTACGCCGTATCATTCCCCCGATGGGGCCAATTGACAGCGCATCGGCATTAGTTGCGCTCGTTCTGAGCTTTATCAAGGCCATCGTGCTGTTTAAGGTGGTTACGTTCCAGCCGATCATCTGGATCGCCGCCGTGCTGATTGTCCTGAAGACTATCGGACTGCTGATCTTCTGGGTTCTGCTGGTGATGGCGATTATGAGCTGGGTCAGCCAGGGCCGCAGCCCTGTGGAGTACGTGCTGATTCAACTGGCGGATCCGCTGCTGCGTCCTATTCGTCGCTTACTTCCAGGCATGGGCGGGATCGATTTCTCGCCAATGATCCTGGTTCTGCTGCTGTATGTCATTAATATGGGCATCGCAGAAGTATTACAGGCGACAGGTAACATGCTGCTGCCGGGGCTGTGGATGGCGCTATGAGTGCCGTTACCCCCTGCGATGACGGTCTGGTTTTACGGCTCTACATTCAGCCTAAAGCCAGCCGTGACAGTATTGTAGGTTTACATGGCGACGAACTAAAAGTCGCCATTACCGCCCCACCGGTTGATGGGCAAGCCAATAGCCATCTGGTGAAGTTTCTCGGCAAACAGTTCCGCGTGGCAAAAAGCCAGGTCGTCATTGAGAAGGGCGAGCTTGGTCGTCACAAACAGGTTAAAATCATTCATCCGCAACAGATCCCGCCCGAAATTGCGGCGCTAACTGATTAGGTATCCCATGCAAAAAGTTGTCCTCGCGACCGGCAACGCCGGTAAAGTGCGTGAACTCGCCTCTCTTCTGAGTGATTTCGGTCTTGATGTTGTCGCTCAAACGGATCTGGGTGTTGATTCTGCAGAAGAGACCGGGCTGACGTTTATTGAGAACGCCATTCTGAAGGCACGTCATGCCGCGCAAATTACCGGTTTACCCGCCATTGCTGATGACTCTGGTCTGGCGGTAAATGCCCTTGGCGGCGCGCCGGGCATCTATTCAGCCCGCTATTCCGGCGAAGATGCAACCGATCAGCAGAACCTGGAAAAACTGCTCCACACCCTGCAGGATGTTCCTGATGACAAGCGCCAGGCACAATTCCACTGCGTGCTGGTATATATGCGCCATGCAGACGATCCAACACCTGTGGTTTGCCACGGACGCTGGCCGGGCGTTATTGCCCGTGAACCTGCCGGAAGCGGTGGTTTTGGCTACGACCCAATCTTCTTTGTGCCGTCTGAAGGGAAAACCGCCGCCGAACTGACCCGCGAAGAAAAGAGTGCGATTTCTCACCGCGGACAAGCACTGAAGCTGCTGTTGGATGCCCTGCGTAATGGTTAAGCTTCCGCCGTTAAGTCTTTACATACACATCCCGTGGTGCGTGCAGAAATGCCCGTACTGCGACTTCAACTCGCATGCGCTTAAAGGCGAAGTCCCTCATGACGACTATGTGCAGCATCTGCTGAGCGATCTGGATTCTGAGGTGGCCCACGCCCAGGGCCGCGAGGTAAAGACGATTTTTATCGGTGGTGGTACGCCGAGCCTGCTTTCTGGCCCGGCAATGCAAACGCTGCTCGACGGCGTGCGCGCACGGCTGAATCTCGCCGCAGATGCAGAAATCACGATGGAGGCGAATCCCGGTACGGTGGAAGCCGATCGCTTTGTGGATTATCAACGTGCTGGCGTAAACCGTATCTCCATTGGTGTACAGAGCTTTAGCTCCGCCAAACTCGAACGTCTGGGACGTATTCACGGACCGGAAGAAGCCAAACGTGCAGCGCACCTGGCGAGCGGTCTGGGACTACGCAGCTTTAACCTCGACCTGATGCACGGTTTACCGGATCAGACGCTGGAAGAGGCGCTGAGCGATTTACAGCAGGCCATCGCGCTCAACCCGCCGCATCTTTCCTGGTATCAGTTGACCATCGAGCCGAATACGCTGTTCGGGTCCCGACCACCGCTATTACCGGACGACGACGCGCTGTGGGATATTTTTGAGCAAGGCCACCAGTTGCTGACCGCCGCGGGGTATCAGCAGTACGAAACCTCAGCCTACGCCAGACCGGGTTATCAGTGTCAGCACAACCTAAATTACTGGCGTTTTGGCGACTACTTAGGCATTGGTTGCGGCGCGCACGGCAAAGTCACTTTCCCAGACGGTCGCATCCTGCGCACTACCAAAACGCGACATCCGCGCGGATACATGCAAGGACGTTATCTGGAAAGCCAGCGAGATGTCGCCGAGGCCGATAAGCCGTTTGAGTTCTTTATGAACCGTTTCCGGCTGCTGGAAGCCGCGCCTCGCGCGGAGTTCACGCAATATACCGGGCTTACCGAAGACGTTATTCGTCGACAGATCGATGAGGCCATTGCCCAGGGCTATCTGAGTGAATGCGATGAATACTGGCAGATTACCCAACACGGTAAGCTATTTTTGAATTCTCTGCTGGAGCTGTTTCTGGCGGAGTAATCTCTGTGCGCCTGTCGGCGCATTTTCTTCTACAAATTCCTCTAAATATTGTACTCGGAAAAACCGAGTACAATGCACGTCATTTATTGACAATACCCATATTAATTATTTTATTCATTTTAAATAACCTCTTCACCAACATAAATATATTGAACACAGCGCACAAAATAAGATCAAACTGCTGCCATGCAAAAGGTATGTGATCTATATAGTGGATAGATGTCTGACAACTATATTAATTTATCATACAGAAAAAGGTGAACCATCATCAGATGTCAACCAATTACTGTACCTTAAAGCACGGAGCTTACTTATGAAAATCAAAACCTTTTCCCGCTCGCTAGTCTGTGCGTCCTTGTTGGCGCTACTTAGCACTGGCGCAAATGCTGCTGAAAAAGTGACTCTCAAACTGGCACACAACCTTGAACGTAGCCATGTGGTTCACCAGGCTTTCGAAGAAATGGCCAAAGAGGTAAAACAACTCTCCGACGGTAAAATGATTGTACGTATATATCCCAGTAGCCAAATGGGTGATGCCCGAGAAACGATGGAGTTGTTACAAAATGGCGCGTTGGATATGACAAAAGGTTCTGCCAGTGATTTAGAGTCATTTGATAATATTTATGCCATTTATAATTTACCTTTCTTATTTAAAGATCAAAACCATTTCAATAACGTTGTATTTGGTGAGGTAGGTAAAGACATTATGGAATCCACAAAAGAAAAGGGATTCTTTGCGTTATCTGCTTACGTTGCCGGCACGCGTAGTTTTTATGCCAAAAAACCTATTACCAAACCAGAGGATCTGAAAGGTCTGAAAGTCCGCGTTCAACCCAGCCCCACAACCATTAAAATGGTTGAACTGATGGGCGGATCGCCGACCCCCATTCCCTTCGGTGAGGTTTATACCGCTATGCAACAAGGTGTAGTGGATGGCGCAGAGAATAACGTTCCATCGTGGGTGCAAACACGTCATATCGAAATAGCTAAAGTCTTCTCCGAAGATGAGCACGCCTCTATTCCAGATTTTCTCGTTATCTCAACCAAAACATGGAATAAGCTGACCCCGGAGCAACAACAGATCCTTCGTCAAGCGGCTAAAAATTCCGAGGCTTATCAACAAAAGTTGTGGGATAAAATCGATGCTGATACCCGCGCTCAAGCAAAAGCTATGGGTGGCGAGATTATCAAAGTTGATAAAGCCCCTTTCCGCGCCGCTGTTCAACCGCTGTTTGATGACTTCAAAAAAGACCCAAAACATGCAGCCCTGCTGGCGAAGTTTGAAGACGCAGTACAATAACCCTTTGGGCCATTGATTGGCCCTGTTTCACCAGGAAACTCACCATGATATTTAACCGCCTTAAGCTTGCGGTAGACCGCGTCATTGCCGCATTTTCGGTCATCGTAATGATTGCGCTGGTCATGTGCGTAGTCTGGCAAGTTTTTAGCCGCTACGTGCTCAATCAGCCCAGCACCTTAACTGACGAACTGGCACGCTTCTTAATGATCTGGGTCGGATTATTAGGTGCAGCCTATACCGTAGGCGCCCAGCGCCACCTGTCTATCGATCTACTGTTCATGTCGATTAATAAACGTAAACAGGCGTTATTGAGCTTATTCATTAATCTGCTGATTTTTGGCTTTGCAGGTTCAGTCATCGTTACAGGCGGTATCAAGCTGATTAATAAAACGCTGGCAACGGTGCAAGTTTCTGCGGCCATGCAAATTCCAATGGGTTACGTGTATATCATCCTGCCGCTAAGCGGCGCAGTCATGATGTTCTATGCCCTGTGGTTTATTCACCAAAATATTCAGCAACTGAAACAATCTTCGCAGGGAGTAATTTGATGGAAGGCTATATCGCACTAACCCTGTTTGGCTGCTTCTTTGTCCTGGTGTTCATTGGCGTACCTATTTCGTTCTCTATCGGTATCGCCACTGTAGCCTCAATGCTGCTGATGTTTCCTTGGGATGTTGCCGTTATCACTGTCTCTCAACGTCTGGCAAACGGATTAGATAATTTTGCCCTATTGGCGATCCCGTTTTTCATTTTCGCAGGTACGCTGATGAACAGCGGTGGGATCGCCATCCGGCTAATTAACCTGGCGCAGGTGATGGTTGGGCGAGTTCCCGGCTCACTTGGTCATGTCAACGTGCTGGCAAACATGATGTTTGGTTCGATATCCGGCTCTGCCGTTGCCGCAGCTGCAGCCGTTGGCGGTACGCTTAATCCTATTCAGACAAAGCAAGGATACGACCCAACCTTCTCGACAGCCGTTAACGTTTCCTCCTGCATTACCGGGCTGTTAATTCCACCCTCAAATGTGTTAATTGTGTTTTCTCTTACTGCTGGCGGTGTTTCAGTTGCTTCGTTGTTTATGGCAGGTTATTTACCAGGGATCCTGATGGGGCTTTCGATCATGGTGGTATGCGCCATTATCGCCAAACGCCGTGGTTATCCCCTGTCGGAAAGGCCAACCTGCGCGCAGGCAGTAAAAGCACTTCTGGATGCGCTACCGAGTCTGTTACTGGTCATCATTGTGATGGGGGGTATTTTAGGTGGGATCTTTACCGCAACAGAAGCCTCAGCGATTGCGGTCGTCTACACCTTCATTCTCTCGGTGCTGATTTACCGGGAAGTAAAATGGCGCGATTTACCAAAGCTGATCCTGGAATCAGTCGTGATGACCTCTATCGTACTGTTACTGATCGGCTTCTCTGTCGGCATGTCCTGGGCGATGACCAATGCCGATATTCCCTACATGATCAGTGATCACATAATGGGTATTTCCGATAATCCACTGATTATCCTACTGTTAATCAATATTGTACTACTGGTTGTTGGGATCTTTATGGATATGACACCGGCAGTCCTGATCTTTACCCCCATTTTCTTGCCAATCGCTCAAGAGTTAGGTATGGATCCGGTACATTTCGGCATCATGATGGTCGCCAACCTGTGCATTGGTCTGCTGACACCGCCGGTAGGAAGTGCATTGTTTGTAGGCTGTTCGATTTCTGGCGTGAAGATCCAGCAATTGATCAAACCCCTGCTGCCGTTTTACGCCGCATTGCTGGTTGCACTGATGATGATCGTATACATTCCACAGATCTCTCTGTTTATTCCACAGATGCTGGGGTTGATGTAAATACGAAGAGTAACTATCTCTGGAGAATGCCCCAACGCTACGGGAGGGGCATTTTTTATGCCATTAATACTGATTAAACATTTCCTGGATCTGCTTAGGATCCTTGGTTTGGGTCAGAGCCAGTTGCAGCAGAACACGCGCTTTTTGCGGGTTCAGAGAGCCTGAAGCCACAAATCCGTATTTCGCATCATCAACTTCAGCATCCTGGGTGGTAGCGCCCGTTGGTACACGGGATGAACGCACCACAACGGTACCTTTATGCGCGGCAGTGGCCAGCGTATCGAAAATGGTTTTATACAGATTACCGTTACCTACACCCGCACTGACGATCCCGGCGTAACCCGCGTCTACCAATGCTTTAGCTGGCAGATCGGAGGCGTTAGCGTAGTTGTAAACAATCCCAACTTTCGGCAGCTCGGTCAGCTTAGATACATCGAACGGCGTGGATGTGGTGTGTTTTCGCGCAGGCGTACGCTGGTAGTCGATTTTACCGTTATGGATATAACCCAGCGGACCATAGTTAACGGATTTGAAAGTAGCGACATCCGTAGTGTTAGTTTTGGTCACGTCGCGACCATCCATAACGGTGTCGTTCATGACCACCAGCACACCACGGTTGGCAGAGGCTTTGTCTGCGGCGGTTACCACGGCGTTATACAGGTTGAACGGGCCATCAGCGCTCATACCCGTAGACGGACGCATTGCGCCGACCAGCACCACCGGCTTGTTGCACTTGACGGTGAGATCGAGGAAATAGGCGGTTTCTTCCATGGTATCCGTACCATGTGTTACCACGAAGCCGTCAGTTTTATCACACTCGGTATTAATCTTTTTCGCCAGCGTTAGCCAGACTTCGTCATTCATATCCTGGGAGCCGATGTTTACCACCTGCTCGCCTTTCACAACGGCGATATCTTTCAACTGAGGTACGGCATCAACCAAATTTTCTACGCCGACTTTGCCTGCCGTGTAGTTAGATTTTGTTGCGGAGTCACCACCGCCAGCAATCGTCCCGCCGGTAGCTAAAATAGTGATGTTTGGCAGTGCAAGCGCCGCGCCGCTGAAACCCATAACCAGTGCGGCAAGTGCCGTTCTCTTGAAAAACTCCATGTTATTTCTCCAGTTACTTGAATTTGCAGCATTATGTCTATCTTACAGATGAATAATGTGACGCCATCCAATTAACCAGATTTATATCTGCATCAAATTGTTATTCTTAGAGATGGATATCAAAAAAACAGAAAAATACAAAATAAAACGGCACAGAATGTTTCTGTGCCGTTAAAAAGAGGTGAAGATTATTTCAGATTGCTAACCAGCGTCTTACGATCATTTTCCAGCGTCACGACGCGGGCGCAGACATCTTTGCCAAACTGCTGGAAGTCTTGTTCCTGATTCTTCCATTCGTTCTGAATTGAGGTTTGCAAACCTCCGAGGCTTCCGAGCACGCCCTGCAGCGGATTACCACCGCCTTTGAGCACGGCTTTCGCCCCCATCTCATTGATGCTGTCCTGCAAAATACCGCCCATCGCCTGATTGACCAGCTGTTGTCCATCCGCGCGAACCTGATCAATCGCCTTATAATGGAAGGTCAGGCCGTCAGTGCGATGCTCAATAATGCGGTTCATCTGCTCTTTCAATTGCGCATCCAGCTTAGTTAAGCGGCCACGCATGTTGCTGCTTTCGCCGACCTCTTTGGCGATGATTTTATCCAGCGCCACGCGACCTTTCTCCACGCGCGCTCTGGCACCTTCATCAATCCACGGCAGGCTGCTACGCAACGCCGCCTGATAATCTTTGGCCTGTTCACGCTGTGCGGCGTTCAGGTTGTACTGTTTACCGTTAAAGGTGACATCACCGGCCTGGGTAATGACCAGGTTGCCGTTCTCACCCTTCACCTGTACCGTTTGTGGACTCAAAATCACATCGTCACGCGGGGTGACGCTGCACTGATAATCAGCATGTGCGGCCATCGCCGTGAACGTTAGGACTGCCGCCAGCAGCGTTTTGCGCATCATATCTTTCCCTCAATACAAATTGGGCCGGCATTTGCCGACCCTTTGCTACTTAGTCCCACCAAATATCGAAAAGTTCGCTGGTGCGCACTTCTTCGAGTTTGTGCTCTTCCAGCCACTTACGCACGATAGCCTGATGTTCTTCGGTGCATTTGCCGATTTCCTGCATACAGATCAGACCTTCCCAGGCCAGATAGCCGCTGCCGTCAAAGGCCAGCTTGTTCGGTTCGATAACTTCATTGATAAAATCATCAACGATTTGATCGACCTGCTCTCCAGATGTACCTTCCGGGAAACGCCATGCAACCGAAAATCCTACTTCCTGGAATTCGTCGATGTGCATTTTTTTACGCAGACGACGGCTACGGTTCTTTGCCATTATTTCACCCTCTCGAACATTAAGTCCCATACGCCGTGGCCAAGACGATGACCACGTTGTTCAAATTTGGTTACCGGGCGCGATTCCGGGCGCGGTACGTAATCGTTACTCTCTGACTGGTTTTTATACCCGTCAATCGAGGACATCACTTCAAGCATGTGCTCTGCATAGGCTTCCCAGTCGGTTGCCATGTGGAACACGCCGCCCAGCTTCAGCTTGCTTAAGATATGCTCAGCAAACGGTACCTGAACGATACGGCGTTTATTATGACGTGCTTTATGCCACGGGTCAGGGAAAAACAGCTGAACCATAGATAAAGAATTGTCAGGAATCATTTTATGCAGGACTTCGACGGCATCATGGCACATGACACGCAGGTTCTCGACGCCCTCTTCATGAGCTGAAGCCAGACACGCGCCAACGCCCGGTGAGTGAACCTCAATGCCGAGGAAATTTTGCTCCGGACGCGCCTTCGCCATCGCCACCAGCGAAGCCCCCATACCAAAACCAATTTCAAGCGTGACTGGCGCATCGCGACCAAACAGCGCAGCGAAATCCACAGGTTCTTCGCTGAACTCAACGCCCATCACCGGCCAGTAGTTTTCCAGCGCGTGTTCCTGCCCTTTCGTCAGTCGCCCCTGGCGACGAACAAAACTACGAATCCGGCGCAGCGGGCGGCCGTTTTCATCAAATTCCGGTGAAATGACGTCGTTCTTCATAAAAGTTTAGTCTGCTGTGTTTGAGTTCTGAAAACGGGCATTATCCAAAGTTAGTTGCCGGATGCAAGTAAAGGAAGAAAGTGAGCAGCGGAAAGTTCCGGTTTACACCCCGTTGCCGCTGTGCTGCAATCTTGCCCCCGGCAATAATGAAACGGTAATCATGCAAGCGTCTCAATTCTCGGCTCAGGTTTTGAGCTGGTACGACAAATACGGGCGGAAAACGCTGCCCTGGCAAATTGATAAGACGCCTTACAAAGTATGGCTCTCTGAGGTGATGCTGCAACAAACTCAGGTTGCGACCGTTATCCCCTACTTTGAGCGCTTTATGGCGCGCTTCCCAACGGTAACGGATTTAGCCCATGCGCCGCTGGATGAAGTCCTGCATTTATGGACCGGGCTGGGCTATTACGCCAGAGCGCGTAATCTGCATAAAGCCGCGCAACAGGTTGTGACGCTGCACGGCGGCTCATTCCCGCAAACCTTTGATGAAGTGGCCGCCCTGCCAGGCGTCGGACGTTCAACTGCAGGCGCGATCCTTTCGCTCTCCCTGGGTCAGCATTTTCCGATTCTTGACGGTAACGTCAAACGAGTGCTGGCTCGCTGTTATGCTGTAAACGGCTGGCCGGGTAAAAAAGAGGTCGAAAAGAAACTGTGGGAGTTGAGCGAGCAGGTTACGCCAGCCCATGGGGTTGAGCGGTTTAATCAGGCGATGATGGATTTAGGCGCCATGGTCTGTACGCGCTCAAAACCCAAATGTTCCCTGTGTCCGTTGGAAAATGGCTGTGTGGCGAGCGCCGATGCAAGCTGGGCGCTGTACCCAGGTAAAAAACCCAAACAGACATTACCAGAACGGACGGGCTATTTTTTACTGATGCAGCATGAAAACGAGGTGTTGCTCGCGCAGCGACCACCCAGCGGCTTATGGGGTGGCTTATACTGTTTTCCGCAGTTTGATGATGAGGATGGGCTACGCGACTGGCTGGCGCAACGGCAAATTAACGCAGATAATCTGACCCAACTTAATGCGTTTCGCCATACCTTTAGCCATTTCCACTTAGATATTGTGCCTATGTGGCTTCCCGTGTCCTCATTCACCTCATGCATGGATGAAGGCAACGCGCTCTGGTATAACTTAGCGCAACCGCCGTCGGTCGGACTGGCGGCCCCCGTGGAGCGTTTGTTACAGCAATTACGTGTCGGCACACAGGTTTAACGTACCGGTCGATAAAGAGGATTTTTTATGAGCAGAACGATTTTTTGCACTTTCCTGCAACGCGAAGCAGAAGGACAGGATTTTCAGCTGTACCCGGGCGATCTGGGAAAACGCATCTATAACGAGATTTCTAAAGAAGCATGGGCGCAATGGCAGCATAAACAAACCATGCTGATTAACGAGAAGAAACTCAATATGATGAACGTTGAACACCGTAAGTTACTGGAACAGGAGATGATTAACTTCCTGTTTGAAGGTAAGGATGTGCATATTGAAGGCTATACGCCTGAAGAAAAAAAATAAGCATCGCTTGCTGGCAATCTCGTAGGCCGGATAGGGTGCTTGCACTGCCATCCGGCAAAACGATACAACAACAAACACAACACGCACTCCCGGAATGATGAAAAAATTTCTCGCGCTTGCCGTTATCGCGCCGTTGCTCATCTCCTGTTCCAGTTCGACCAAAAAAGGCGATTCCTATAACGAAGCCTGGGTCAAGGATACCAACGGTTTTGATATTCTGATGGGGCAATTTGCCCATAACATTGAGAATCTGTGGGGATTTAAGGAAGTGCTGATTGCGGGTCCGAAGGACTACGTAAAGTATACCGATCAGTATCAAACCCGCAGCCATATCAATTTTGATGACGGTACGATAACCGTCGAGACCATTGCCGGGACAGATCCAGCCGGACATCTGCGTCTAGCGATTATCAAGACGTTGCTGATGGGCGATGATCCGGGTTCTATCGACCTCTATTCCGATGTCGACGACATTAAGATTTCCAAAGAGCCGTTCCTGTACGGGCAGGTAGTCGATAATACCGGCCAGCCTATTCGTTGGGAGGGACGTGCAACCAACTTTGCCAACTACCTGCTACAAACGCGACTGAAAAAGCGCAGCAATGGCTTGCGTATCATCTATAGCGTGACGATCAATCTGGTCCCGAACCACCTTGATAAGCGCGCGCATAAATACGTCGGCATGGTACGTCAGGCTTCACGTAAGTATGGCGTCGACGAGTCACTGATTCTGGCCATCATGCAAACCGAATCCTCGTTTAACCCGTATGCGGTCAGCCATGCCGATGCGCTGGGACTCATGCAGGTGGTACAACACAGCGCCGGAAAAGATGTGTTCCGTTCGCAGGGGCGCTCAGGCACGCCAAGCCGTAGCTTCTTGTTTGACCCGGCCAGCAACATTGATACCGGTACTGCCTATCTGGCAATGCTGAATAATGTCTATTTGGGCGGCATTGATAATCCGACCTCGCGTCGCTATGCGGTGATCACCGCGTATAACGGCGGTGCGGGCAGCGTGCTGCGCGTGTTCTCGAACGATAAAATTCAGGCCGCAAACATCATTAACAGCATGTCCCCTGGGGACGTTTATCAAACGCTGACCACCCGACACCCATCTGCTGAATCACGCCGATATCTTTACAAGGTCAATTCCGCACAAAAATCATATCGTCGCCGCTAATGTATCCCTCTCTTGCCCCCTAAAACGGGGGCCTGAAGAGGGAAAAACGTTAACTCCATCACTCTTTTGCTTTGCAATCCGAAATTGTTTGCAAATATTTGTCACAGGTAACAAAAAAAGAGTGCCTCTCGTTGATAGAATCACATCATATAGCCACGGCAAATGTGCCTTTTAAAACATTCATCCGCATTACGGTGTGAGGAAATTAACATGAATCTTAAGCTGCAGCTGAAAGTTCTCTCGTTTCTGCAGTTCTGCTTATGGGGTAGTTGGCTCACTACCCTCGGCTCCTATATGTTTGTCACCCTTAAATTTGATGGTGCATCCATTGGCGCGGTGTACAGCTCGCTGGGGATCGCCGCCGTGTTTATGCCTACGCTGTTAGGGATCGTGGCTGACAAATGGATCAGTGCGAAATGGGTGTACACCATTTGTCACCTGGTCGGCGCAGCAACGCTGTTCGCCGCAGCCGAAGTCACCACGCCAGGTGCCATGTTCTTTGTGATCTTGCTTAACTCCCTGGCCTATATGCCAACGTTGGGGTTAATCAACACCATCTCTTACTATCGCCTGCAATCAGCCGGGATGGATATTGTTACAGACTTCCCGCCAATCCGTATCTGGGGCACCATCGGCTTTATTCTGGCGATGTGGGCGGTAAGCTTCTCCGGCTTTGAACTGAGCCATATGCAGCTGTATATCGGCGCGACGCTGTCCGTCGTATTGGCGCTGTTTACCCTGACGCTGCCGCATATCCCGGTCGCCAATCAGCAGAAAAACCAGAGCTGGTCTTCCATGCTGGGCCTGGATGCCTTCGCGCTGTTTAAAAACAAGCGTATGGCAATTTTCTTCATCTTCTCTATGATGCTGGGCGCAGAGCTGCAAATTACCAATATGTTCGGTAATACCTTCCTGCACAGCTTCGATAACAATCCGCTGTTCTCCGGCAGCTTCATCGTTGAACACGCGTCAGTGATGATGTCGATTTCGCAGATCTCCGAGACGCTGTTTATCCTGACCATCCCGTTCTTCTTAAGCCGTTACGGTATTAAGAACGTGATGCTTATCAGTATCGTGGCGTGGATGCTGCGCTTTGGCCTGTTTGCCTACGGCGATCCAACACCGTTTGGTACCGTGCTGCTGGTTCTGTCGATGATTGTTTACGGCTGCGCCTTCGACTTCTTCAACATCTCTGGCTCCGTGTTTGTAGAGAAAGAAGTTCGCCCTGAAATCCGCGCCAGCGCACAAGGCATGTTCCTGATGATGACCAACGGCTTCGGTTGTATTCTGGGCGGTCTGGTGAGCGGTAAAGTAGTTGAACACTATACGCTGAACGGTATTACCGATTGGCAGACCGTGTGGCTGATCTTCGCAGGTTACTCGCTGGTTCTGGCTTTTGCCTTCGTTGCGCTGTTTAAATACAAACACGTACGCGTTCCGGCAGGCGCCCAGACTATCGCGCACTAATCTTTATTGATTAAATAGGGTCACCTGATGGTGGCCCTATTTGGTCAGATGACGCTTACTTCAGAACATATCCATACAGACGTTTAATACCGTCTGCATCCGTTTCACTGTAAACCCCTTGCAGCTCCGGCGAGAAGCCCGGCAGCAGGTTTATGCCCTCTTCCAATGCCAGGAAGTAACGTTGCACCGCCCCGCCCCATACTTCGCCCGGTACCACGCACAGTACGCCCGGAGGATAAGGCAGCGCGCCTTCTGCCGCAATGCGACCAGCGGCATCACAAATACGCACCAGTTCAACATCACCGCGGATAAAGGCGCTGTTAGCATCCTGTGGGTTCATCGCCACGGCAGGTAAACTCTCCTGACGGAACATCGCTTTTTGCAGATCTTTCACATCAAAGCTGACGTACAGTGAGTGCATCTCCTGACACAGTTCACGCAGCGTGTAATCCCGGTAACGTACCGGATACTTGTTGAAGATGGTGGGCAGTACGTTTGCCAGCGGCGTATCGTCTTCAATATGCTGTTCAAACTGCGCCAGCATCGCGACCAGTTGCGCCAGTTTCTCAGCGCTTTCTGCCGGGGTCAGCAGGAACAGAATCGAGTTAAGGTCGCATTTCTCCGGCACGATACCGTTTTCACGCAGATAATGCGCCAAAATCGTCGCCGGAATACCAAACTCAGTATATTGCCCAGTTTGCGCATCAATGCCCGGAGTGGTTAACAGCAGTTTGCAGGGATCGACAAAATACTGGTCGCGTGCATATCCAGAAAAACCATGCCATTTAGCACCAGGTTCAAAGCTAAAGAAGCGACGCTCGCTGGCAATCACCTGTGTCGGATAGCTTTCCCACGGTTTGCCATCTACTACCGGAGGAATAAACGGTTGAAGCAGCTTACAGCGGGTAATAATCGCTTTGCGGGCCTCGATCCCCAGCGTCACACATTCCGCCCATAGCCGACGGCCGCTCTCGCCTTCATGGATTTTGGCGTTAACGTCCAGCGCCGCAAACAGCGGGTAAAACGGGCTGGTGGAAGCATGCAGCATAAACGCATTGTTCAGACGCTTATGCGGGCAGAAGCGCGCCTGGCCGCGAATATGGTTATCCTTTTTATGGATCTGCGAGGTTTGCGAGAATCCGGCCTGCTGTTTGTGTACCGACTGAGTGACAAAAATCCCCGGATCGTTAGCATTGAGCTCCAGCAGCAGCGGTGAACCATCGGCCATCATCGGAATAAATTGCTCGTAACCGACCCATGCGGAATCAAACAGGATGTAATCGCACAGGTGACCGATCTTGTCGATCACCTGCCGGGCGTTGTAGATCGTACCGTCATAGGTACCCAACTGAATGATCGCCAGACGGAACGGGCGCGGTTGATCAGCCTTTTGCGGCGCAACTTCTCGAAGTTGCTGGCGCAGATACCCCTCATCAAAGCAGTGCTCATCAATGCCGCCAATAAAGCCAAACGGATTACGCGCCGCTTCCAGATAAACCGGCGTAGCACCCGCCTGGATCAGCGCCCCGTGGTGGTTCGATTTATGATTGTTGCGGTCAAACAGCACCAGATCGCCGCGCGTCAGCAGCGCATTGGTGACCACTTTATTGGCCGCAGAGGTCCCATTCAGCACAAAGTAGGTTTTATCCGCGTGGAAAACTTTCGCAGCAAATTTCTGCGCATGTTTCGCTGATCCTTCATGAATCAACAGATCGCCAAGCTTAACGTCAGCGTTGCACATATCCGCGCGAAACAGATTCTCACCAAAGAACTCATAGAAATGTCGGCCCGCAGGATGCTTCTTAAAAAACTCACCGTGTTGGTGTCCCGGGCAGGCAAACGTGCTGTTCCCCATTTCGACATACTGGGTAAGCGTGTCATAGAACGGCGGCAGCAGTTCTTCCTCATACTGACAGGCAGCAGATTCCAGCTCCAGCCAGTCCTGAACCCGACCGCGAATTACCGCATTAACGCCCGCAGGCACATCAACATCAGACTCTGCGAACAGAAACACAGGTAGATGAAAACCGGTGCGTTTCAGCAAAGCCAGGATCCCACTGCGGCTGTCCGCAACGGTAATGACGACTGCCGCAACGTCAGTAAAATCAGTACTGTCCAGCGACACCACCTGACGATGGCTGGACAGACGAGAAACCAGTTCACTACTGGCGGCAATTTTCATTGATTTCATAAGCGCAATAACCCGTTTCGGGAAAATCAAAAGTCCCGGACAACGCCGCATGGCTTTGCCCACGAAATGACAGGTCAAACTGGTTACCAGCCCCGCCCGCCAGACATCAGTAAAAGCAGATAGCCTCTGATTTTACTGTTATCCTGCAGTGAGCGTGCGCTGCCCTCACCGCATGGTGGGAGCGTAAAGATAAGTCGCGGGAAGGGGCAAACGTCGCGCAAAAAGGCGATGTTGAAGGCGATGTAGGGGGAGTAATATCATCCCAGGCAGCCCCATTCAGACAGAAGAAAATTCGCGCAATCATGGCACCTTTCACTTACAGGCGCAAGATAAAATCCTGTGCGAAAACCTTACAGATAAGCAAGCATTTCGTCTGAAAGTTGCGGCATAATAATGCAATCTGAAACATAATTTCACCCAGCTAATTGCCTTTAGTATCAAGACGATGATGGGTATGCAGGAGCAAATGTGGTAATCGGACCCTTTATTAATGCCAGCGCCATTTTATTTGGTGGCATTCTCGGCGCGCTGCTCAGCCAGCATATACCAGAACGCATTCGGGTCTCCATGACCTCTATTTTCGGGCTGGCCTCGTTAGGGATTGGTATCTTGCTGGTTATCAAATGCGCCAATCTACCGGTGATGGTTCTGGCAACGCTCGTCGGCGCGTTAATTGGCGAGTTTTGTCATCTGGAAAAAGGGATCAATGCTGCGGTAGCCAAAGCGCAGCAGCTTTTCACCCGCTCGGACGCCAACGTAACGCACGAATCCTTTATTCAAAGCTATGTGGCTATCATTGTGCTGTTTTGCGCCAGCGGTACCGGGATCTTCGGTGCGATACATGAAGGGATGACAGGCGACCCGAATATTTTAATCGCCAAGTCATTTTTGGATTTCTTCACGGCCATCATTTTTGCCTGCTCATTAGGAATCGCGGTATCCGCCATTTGCATGCCGATGCTGGCAATCCAGTTAACGCTTGCCACCTGTGCAGCACTGATTTTACCCCTGACGACGCCAGCTATGATGGCCGATTTCAGCGCCGTAGGCGGTCTATTGCTGCTGGCAACCGGTTTGCGTATTTGCGGCATCAAGATGTTTGCGGTTGTGAATATGCTTCCTGCCCTGCTGCTGGCAATGCCGCTTTCCGCCGCCTGGACGGCATTTTTTGGCTGAGAATGCGTGCATTAGCAGCAATGTGGTGATAGATTGTGCAGTCTGCATTGATTTGAAGAAATTTCGTTGACGAAGCGAAGTGAATCGGGTTTAATGCGCCTCGTTGCCCGGATAGCTCAGTCGGTAGAGCAGGGGATTGAAAATCCCCGTGTCCTTGGTTCGATTCCGAGTCCGGGCACCACTATTTAAAGAACCCGCCCTAGAGGCGGGTTTTTGCTTTTGGAGAAACGGACTCTCCATCAAGCTCCGTTCGATTATTCGTCTCCAGCGGCTCACCCCTGCGGGGCCAGCGCGACAAGCGCGTTGTTCACCGCCTGCTGCGTTAGTCCGGGTCCGGGCACCGCTGTTATTATAAATACATTAATAATGTTGCATTTTAACCGGCGGTTATCACACTCTCAATTTTGGTCATGTACTCGATATATAGTGATACATCTAACCACTCTCTGAATTTTTCAATGCACACATAAATGATGTAATCCAACTACACATCCAGGCTGGAGAGTGATATCACAGGAATATTTAGGTTAAGCTAAAATATAAAACTAACAGATGGAGATTTTAATACTCTGAAATATCATTATCTGTAGTGTTCAACTGAAGTATAATCCTTATCTTAATAGATAACACGCGCATTTAAAAAACACCAGGCCATTTCTGTAAAATAATTCAACAAAACAATTATCAAGAAATTATAATACATCAAATAATACTAATTAAAAATATATTGACGTAATCTATAACATAGGCGATAAACTATTAAACCATTATTTTCTTAAACCTATTATCGAAAAAGGATTGATAAGATGATCAGGAAAATTATCGCTAAGATAGTTAAAAGAAATAGTAACTATAATTACAACACTTCTTCCGACATCATCGAAGCTGACACCCCCATCGCTGAACAAAAAGCAGAAAACTACAATAAAATCATCTGCCATCATTTCACTTCTGGCATATCAACACTCAACCTGATCAGAACATCATTAATTTCAACTCATGAACAATTAAATACAGAAAAAGATAAAATAACAGAACTAAACGCACAAAATAATAAAGCAATGCATTCCCTTGAATCACTCGTTATTGAGATCAATGAGGCAGGCAAAGAATCAGCAGAAATTCAAAAACAAATGACTCATCTGAAGTTATCACTGACTGAAATTAATGATGCAATTAAAGACATACAAAAAATTGCCAATCATACAAATCTAATCGCAATAAATTCAGCGATTGAAGCTGCCCGAGTAGGTGAGGCGGGAAGAGGATTTAGCGTTATATCTAAAGAGGTTAGACAACTGGCTGAAAATGTTAAAATGTGCACTAACCATATATTTTTGCAAACGGAAATCCTCCAGAATAATGGTTCTACGGTTGATACATCCATCGAAGCACAGCTAGCAATAATCACGAAAATCACTCAGCATATGAATGAAGTTGTTTTTTCTATTAAAAGTGTAATTGAAAAATCAGCCGCAATGAAGGCAATTATTGACTACATATCAAATTTACTATTTTTAAGTATCATTAAAATGGATCATGTTATCTGGAAAATAGATCTATATAAAAAACTTACCGAGAATAAATTAGATGATACGTTGACATCATATAGTCAGTGCAGATTGGGGAAATGGTATTACGGTGATACTGGAAGATGTTTCGCTCATTTAACGGGATTTAAAAATCTGGAGGACCCTCACCAGATGTTACATAACTCCGGCGTTCTTGCAATCGAGTATTCGATTTCTGGCGACCATGAGCATATGTCCCTGGCGTTAAAAAGAATGGAACAGGCCAGTGATGAGGTAATGAATCAGCTCGAGATTCTTGGCAACGAGATTTTCAGAGAGGTTGTAAAATTTACGCCCGGTGATAACCCTTGACAAACTTTATTATTAGAATAGATAGTTAAAAACTACGGGAGACAGTTGATGTATACTCTATTATCTAAAAATGAAAATGCTGTGATAGTTTTACATGAAATTTATGGATTGAATAATCATATCAAGCAAGTATGTAAAGAACTGCACAATACAGGACTTGATGTATATTGCCCCAATTTTTTGAACCGCGAAGAACCTTTCTCATACGATCAACATAGCCAGGCATACGATTATTTCATGAAGTTCTGCGGATTCGATACATCAATGATCTTCGATTTACTGATAAGAATACGTGATCATTATAAAAAAATAATAATCGTCGGATTCAGTGTTGGAGGGACATTAGCATGGCTTTGTTCGGAGAATACACATTGCGATGGTATCGTCAGTTTCTACGGAAGCCGTATACGTGATTATACTGATATAATGCCCAACAGCCCAACACTGGTTATCCAGGCGAAATATGAAGAAGCCTATGATCCTTACTTTCTCCAGCATAAACTCCGTCAGTATCCACTAGTATCGTTTCATATACTCAACAGCCGTCACGGATTTTGCGATCCTTATAATAAGGCATACAATCCGCCTGAATCAGCGAAAGCGCTGACTCTTTCGCATGATTTTATAACGAAGATCATTAACTAAGTTAATATAAAACGTCTGACTCATTTGATGGTCTTTGGCTGGCTTATTTCCAGTGCTACCGCCCTCGAATGGCATTTTGTTTCAGCAGCGTATAACGATTAAGAAGCTGGTTAAGCCGCATATCGAGCTGCTGATACAAAGCGGGTGATACACTCCCCTGTTTTTTTAATTCCTCATCGATTTGACGCAACAATTCTTCTGTCGGCGGCGTTTTCAGCGTCATAATAATGCAGGGTTAAATCATTCATATTTATTCTGCTTAGTAAATTGCTGCGTGTTAAACACTGAAGCAGACTCCGGGAGTCTGGCACGGGTAAGGAAAGCGCCATACACGATGACAAATCGCCAGTCACAAGAAATTCAATCGGTGCAATCAGCTTGCCCTCATCCGGAAGCCTCTCAGCGTTGCCATGGTCACGATACTTCTTGCGCCAGCAAAACATGGTTGATGTTATGCAACGCCAGAACCTGACGGCGTAATACAGCCCGTCTGCCGTCTGGTTTTTCAGGGGGGTTAACTGCTGCGATGAACCCCGAACACGTGGCAGAGTGAGCATATCACCTATGTTCAGGTGGCCAAATTCAGTGTTCCACTACAAAATCCAGAGAATGCGCATACCATTTTCTGGATTTTTTTATGTCCGCACTTTACCCGTTCAAAAGCCAGTATCTAGCCCTTTCTCTCATTCTGAGCGCTAACGCTGCAACTATTTTCCGGTTCCTCAAATTCACGACAAATTAATGTGATACTTTCCATGGGAATTGGCTCTTCTGTTAGACCACACCAGGGATGCCCATTTATCGACTGATGAAACCGGCAAAAACGGCACTCACCAAACATTCTGGCCCCCTGATTTTTCTGCATACTCCGCAGATGGGCCAGAAAAACTGTTTTCAGCTGTTCCTCAGAAAAAGCTAATGAATCCCACGACTCCTGCAGTGTCTCCTGCATGATGCTATGCATCACTTCACTCGCTTTGGATGTCAGAACCAGATGGACAACCCGTTTATCCTTGCCGTCATTTTCTCTTCTAATCCAACCTTCACGCTCTAGTTTATTCAGGGACTGCGATACCGTGCCTTTAGTCAGCCCGAGGTATTCCGTGGTTGCAGCGGGCGTATTGGAATAACCATTGCATCGCGTTAAATAGAAAAGAATCTGAACCCATGTTGTGGGGAGTCCTTTCAGTTGCGGATGGCGATAAAAGCTGCCCATTTGCAGGCTCACCAGGCGTTCAAGAATATCAAAGAGTGTCACAGTAACCTGCCTCTGCTTGCCGGGATACGTGCTGGATAAACAAACGTCCAGACTTTCTAACGATAGGGTTGTACTGTCATCAATAGTATCGATTCAAAACCATATTGACAATATTTTCAGTGTGTGTAATATCAAATGGTATCGATTCGATACCATTTGATATTACACAAGGAAAGTCATCATGAGTAAAACAGCCGTTTTCTTTCATGCAGGTTGCCCGGTATGCGTAGATGCAGAACACCAAATCGCACTGGCACTCGATCCCGCTCAATACACGGTAGAAATCGTTCATCTCGGAAATGATAAAACGCGACTGAATGAGGCCATCGAAGCTGGTGTGCAATCTGTTCCAGCCCTGGTACTGGATGGCGGTATCCCGCTTCACATCAACTTTGGTGCGTTTATTAAAGATCTGCTTTAAGGATAAAAATGAAACGTATTGCGATTGTATTAGCAATGGCTGTAGCCACCTCTGCCGGTGCACATGGCAATGAGCCTCATCAGGGCGGTATTAAAACCAGCACCGACAAGGCTGTATTGGCTGAGTTTGATATTGTGCACACGAAAGTCACTACCGAAGGGAATGTTGCCACCTTCCATATGGCAGTTTCCGGCAAGGCAGGTAAAAGTAAGCCTGCAGTAACAGGTAAGCTGGCGGGAACGGAAATTTTCTCTTATGTCTGGCCGACAACGATCGATCCGTATGAAGTGGGATTTGAACATAAGGCCGGTATCCTGGCGCTGGCGGTAACATCCCATCCTGATCTGGATGATACGCCGCTGTATGATGAAAATGGCGATGGTAACCGCAACAATGATGGCGATCTGTGGCATACCCACTGGGTGGTGCTGAAGCCTAACGAGGTCTGCGGGCCTGGCGCACTGGCCGTAGTTGATATTCCTGAGGGACAAAAACCTCGGCTGCCAAAAACCTGGCCTGGCTTGCCGGTATTGTTGGACAGTCCGGGCTGGAATCCTACGCTGACAGGTGAAACTGTAGAAGTGAAAGTTCCGTTCGATAATATTGGGGTGGTCACTGCCAGCCAGTTTGATGGTGTAACTGCCGGGCTACGAGTTAATGCGTCCGTTCATGCGCCGCTACTTTGCGTCGAGGATGTATTTAAAGTGGCCTCTGGCAAGCTGACGCTGCCGGGGAAAGTAAACCAGTAACGGAAATTAACCCGCACCACAGTGCGGGTTCTGGAGTTAACATGAATATCATTCGCCATCCGCGAGCACCAACTTTGACAATTGAACGCTGGTTTAATACATCACAGCCGATAACCCTGGAATCATTACGCGGCAAGGTCGTGGTAATGGAATCATTTCAGATGCTGTGTCCTGGCTGTGTTTCCCATGGACTGCCGCAGGTTTCACGTGTGTACGCCACTTTTCCACCGGATAAGGTGGCCGTTATTGGCCTACATACGGTTTTTGAACATCATGAGGTAATGACCGCACAGGCACTGGAAACCTTTCTATCAGAATACCGCATCCCTTTCCCCGTCGGGGTGGATATGCCGTCTCCTGACAATGATGTCCCCCAGACCATGCTGTCCTACGCTATGCGCGGTACACCTACGTTGACGTTAATTGATCAGCAGGGATACCTACGCCAGCAATATTTTGGTCAGGTAGACGACCTCGCGCTGGGAGCAGAAATCGGGGCGTTATTAAATGAGTCGTTGTCTGTTTCCGAGGACGCGTCTATGGCATCAGGGTGCAGTGATGGGCAGTGTGCACTATAGAGGTCCCGATAGAGATCCTGGCGTTAACCTTTTAGGGCACTCAGTGATAATTCCTGATAAATATTATTAATTTTTCATGATTTTATAGCGGAGATCATCAACCAATTTTATATAACCAACTGAATCAGTTGATGATCTTTGGCTGGCTTATTTCCAGTGCTACCGCCCTCGAATGGCATTTTGTTTCAGCAGCGTATAACGATTAAGAAGCTGGTTAAGCCGTATATCGAGTTGCTGATACAAAGCGGGTGACACACTCCCCTGTTTTTTTAATTCCTCATCGATTTGACGCAACAATTCTTCTGTCGGCGGCGTTTGGTCAAGCTGGCGGCGGATAGTGAAAATGGCTGATTTCAACTCCGACCCCGTCAGATATTTACCCTTGCGTTCATCAAGCGCATTTAGCTGGGCGGTTAACGCTTCCAGCCCCTGCTGGGCATGATGCCAGTTTTGCAGAGCACTTTCCGGCAACGCTTCCGTAGTTAACTGTTTCTGTAAGCTGCTCGCGATTACTGTCGTCTGCGATTCTTCCGGCCACAGAGTGACTAACTGCTGCGCTAATGATGCAGCGTATTCCCGCGACCACAAAGGTGACAAGCGATGTAAAACGTCCAATTGCCCTTGCGTTGCAGCAATTATATCTTGCTTCTTCCCCTGCAAATCTGAGGACTGCTTCAATGTGGACAATTGTTCAGGCGTCGGTACCTGTGGCAATGGCTTAACCAGTTCATATCCGTCGGCTCGCATAGGGTTGATAGCAAGAAAAGCGCCTGTACTCACCACTGCTGTAACCATGACACCGATAGCAACCCCCAGCCACATGCGTCGGGTTCCATGATCGATTTTGGTCGCTAAAACCGCTGTGCTCGATTGCCCGGACGACGCTGGCTCATTAACCACAAAGACCAACTGTGGCAAAGACGTCGCAACGTTATTTGTTGCACCTGGAGCCGGTATCATCACTACGGCCGATCCCGAATCGGGTTCGGATTTCTCCAGACGCAAAGCTGCATTGTGCATCCAGGTCACGATAGCCTCCAGTTTACTAAGCGCTTTCAATTCAAGCCGTTGCAGCACTGCGCAGGCATGTTTTAAACTTTGTTCAACCCGATACACCTTTGATAAATCAGCATATGACAGCGTTAACGTACGCAATTCTTGCTGTAAGCGAACAGACAGCCATGCCAGGATCTCAACGCGGGCATGGGTTTGCTGTGGCCATATTGCATTCCAGTGGTGCGTCAGTAAGGCCTCCAGAAGTTCCGTGCCTTCGGCAAGTCCCTCCAGTCCCGCATTACGTATTCTGGCTACGGTGTACCAGGCCAGTGTTTGCAGTTCGACGCCATTATGACGAAACAATGACAGGCTTAACTGTTCAACTTTTTGCCAGTCAACGTCCGGGCGCGCGGGGTGAGTCAGCTTGCTGATTTCATCGCGTAACAATCCGAACTCCGTGAAAGCACGCGGGTCACCACCGGTGCTGATGCGATACTTATCCATGTCAGTACACTCCAGTCTCAAGCCAACCCTGCCTCTTAAGGTGACGGATAAGAACCCGCCCCTCAGGGGTAAAATCAGTACCATAGCGAACAATGCCAAGGTCTTGCAGTTCAGCATCAATGGAATAACGCAAATGCCCCGGCGTTTCCTGCTCCTGCATCGTTACCTGAATACCTTTTAGCCGCGGTTCATACTTCAACAAAACCTGAGAAAGCGTGCTGATAAGCTGATGTGCCGTACCTGGCATTCCCTGGAGGATTTTGGTCATATCCGGCAGACCGTAATCGGGTAAATGTTTGAGGCTACCGGCACGAGTATTCAAAATGCGCTGCATATTATCCAGGACGGATAAGATGACCTGCGTGTTTTCACTGACCGAGTGCAAAGGGAAACCACCGGAAAAATTACCCAGTAAGATGTCATAAAGAGACGGCTGCTTGACCATTACTCATCCTCCTGCGTAAGGAGTGCCAGAGTCCGGGTATTTAATTCAAGCACACGCGCCTTATCAGGATCGAGATCTTCACGGCGTAATACCACGCGCCATGAATCTTCAGACTGTTCGGGAGAAATAAACATCCCCGCCACGGCAACATATTGCGCTTCCTTTTCGAGTGGAATATCGACAGTTACACTTTCACCAGGACGTATCAAAACATCTTTCTGAGCCAGTAAATCTGTTTTCACCACCGTGCTATCTTGCTCAAATAAAGACTGATAATTAGCCGAATCAAACGCTTTACGATCTTTGAGTTGGTAAATACGCACAACCGTAGAAAGCGCTATGCCCTGCGCATTTTTATTAGCGCCTTCTCTGGCGGAAAGATCCAAATGCAGCGTTTTAATTTCCTTATAAAAAATAGACTTCGTTAATGACACCGTGCCTTCCGATACTTTTTGTGTCAGACCACACCCAGTGACCACACTGGTCATTACGGTTATTACGGCAAAATTAATAGCGATAATCGCCAGTCTCATCGGCTTCCCTCCGCTGATCATGTTGACTAAGGCTCTGCCAAAGCCCAAGTTTAATTGTTATAAATTGATTATTAGCTTCCGGGTTATCCAGACGCAAAACGGCAGTGCGGCCAAGCTGTACTGCCGGTTCACATTTGTTACTGGTAAGTTGAGCATCCGGAAGTGCCGAGCGAGGAATGCGTAATTGCAGCCTTGCATTGACTCTGGCGCCTAAATACACGTGCATCAGCGCGAGAAAATCATGATAAAGCTGGCCGCCCGGTAACCAGTCGCGAACCTCATCGGGAACATCCGTTGTAAGAGTAATAAGCACCTGGCTGTTAATATCTACAGCGCTATGTCCCATCACCGGGCGAGAATGGAGGCTAACGGGTTGCCGCGTTCTCATTTTTAACGGCTTATCCTGCAGGATTAAGCGCTTATCATGAGGAGTCACGGTGATATTTGTTGTTGGCGATAATAAAGATACCAGCGCGGATATACCTTCCGCCGTACGCGTTGGCATTCTCATGATTCCCAACAGCGCCAAAAAACGCGATAACGGAGCCTCGGTTTGCGTGGCGCATCCCCGAATGCCCAACCCGGTCAACCCCAGTAAATATTGTGATGTTTCATCTGTAGCGCCTGGGCGGAAGGTCGCCGGATAGCTGTATTTACGCCAGATTCGATAAAACTGCGTAATTAAGCGATGGTTAAAAATATCCAGAAACTCAGCAGCAACGTCCGAACCTTCCTGACGCTGGGCAATATCATCCTGATAGGTTGTCGGCAGCGGCGATTCCACGCCATACAATCCCATAAAAGTGACACGAACCGTTGGTGGAAGTATGGGTTGTAGCGGATCATATTCTGCATTTTTTAGCTCCCCCGCCGGGAACCCCATCCCGGGATGAGGACGAAAACGAATGGTATCGAAGCGCGGACTTTGTTGGCTTCCAGGACTTGGCGCTTGTGGATTACACTGTTCCAATAACTGGCAGAAACGATAAAAATTAGTACGGGGTAGGTTTTCACCAAGGCTATTTAGCAGCCGGGTAGTCGCTGATTGTGATTCTCTTTCCATCGCAAGCTTTTCCCTGCCGGCTGTATGATTAAAGTAAGCTGATTAAATAAGTGAATATCCGCATACAACGCAAAAAAGCGGTTAAGCATTTCACCAAACAGATGAATATCGCCCTCACCGGTAAATCCGTTCTCATCAAGCGTTATTTCGATATCCACACCACGGAGTAAAAATCCTTTTTCAAAGCGCTGTATTTCATGTTGCTGAACATCCATGATCGCATCCAGACGACGATAATTAAGCTCATCGTCCTGCCAGTTATAGAGAGACAACGTTCCTTTGAGCACTTCTGCGCTGGCCATCATATTCAGAAAGCTGGATCCCAGGTGGCTCAACACTCGCCAGTGAAAACGATCCTCTGCGGGAGGATAAGCAGGTAGTGTCGGCTTACACAGATTGCGCACGGCAATCGGCGTCTGGAGGATCTGCTCGCAGCGATTGAGCAATGAACTCTGCAAAGCTCGCCTGGGTAGTTGACCGTTTGTTCCGGTCACTTTTAATGACAAGGTTTCCTGCTCAGCAAGACGATCCCGCTCCCAGGCATCTCCTCCAAGGATCAACCATGTATCATATAATCCGGATACGCCGCGTCTGACGCGAGTATGGTAATAACGCTCTGGCGCGTTACGGCGCATCATGCCTCCCTTATGGCGAAAACTGGTGAAAGGAGCATAGACAGCGTTATGCGTTCGCTGTGAACCAGAAACTGCATCGACTGCATAAATTTCCGTATGTCCATCCTGCAACCTACGCGGACGCAGCAAATATTCGCTTTCTAGTCCATTAACCACCAGCGGATCGGCCTCCATAGTGAAGAGATTAATCACCGGAACGCAATGAAGACGAATATTTTCACTCCCCAGAGGAAGCTCAGAATTCCACTGTTGAGTCAGTACCACCTCTATTTCAAAGCAATCTATACCAGCAGGAAACGTTATCTTTTCCAGACCGTTAAGATGGACAAACATAAATTTTTCGCGGAACGTAAAATACTCAAGCAATAATTGCCAGCCGCCAAACGCCGTATCGCCTTTTGGCCATAAACTGTCTTCACTGGCAAATCCGCCAGGTGAAAAGTAACCATCCAGTCGAATACGCTCTACGCTTTTGGGGAGCCTCAGATAAAGAGAGGTCAGACGCTTTGTCAAAGCAAGGTGCAGCGCATGGGTCACCGGTGCATCACCACTCAGGTAAAAACTGAGGCGCGTCAGATCAGTTTGCGACCAGTCCATCTGTGGATTGCACTTTATTCGCATACGGATGACCGAGCGTCCGTCAGGTTCCGCATCGATATTCACCGCCGTGACAGACAGCGGATTGAGCGTGACGGGCTGTGTAGTACGATACTGACATACCGTTTTTTTAGGACCGACGGGCTGTGACAATACGCCAAACCGCGCGTTAATCCTCTCGCTCATTTTCAGCACATCAATATCAGGTAAAAGCTCGACAATACTTAAGGAAGGAATGGTACGTAAATAATGAGGCCACAGCAGACTCATCAAACCTTCGGTAAATTCAGGAAGATGATCGTCAATTTTGGCCCGCAATCGCCCCATCGAAAATGCAAAACCTTCAAATAATCGCTCCACATAGGGATCGGGAATACCAGCTTTATCCAGATCCAGCATGGCTGCACGATCCGGATGCGCCTGCGCAAACTCTTTTGCCGCTTCCCTTAAATAACGCATTTCCGCGTCATAATAACGCAGAGTTAAGTCTTCCATTTTACAGTTCGCTTATTTTGTTTTAGCCACACAAGACGGCAGCTCTGGCAGGATCAATGGCTACCAGTCCGGACAACAGTAAGTCCATCTCTGGCATCAGACGCGCTTTGTCACTTTCACTGCGATTGGCTTTTAAACGCAGAAGTTTCAGCCGTCGCGCTTTTACTTCAAACAGCAGTTCAGGCTCCCATTGTTTGAGGGTGAGAGAGTGTGCTGTCGCATTCAACTCGCCAAGCAAATGCAGCGCGAGATCGTTGCGCCCACATTGTTCCGTCAGGCGAGCCATCAACAGTTGGCGTAACCAGCGTTGTCGACGTGAAATCACGCCGGGGCGAGCCTGAAGCCAGGCGAGCGCGGCTTCAACGCCTTCGCTATCCGCCAGCGCCAAGGCCTCGCTTTCAAGTAGCAGGATATCGTCGTCCGCCCCTGCGGTAGCCGCAGTGACTTTTTCCGTCTGCCAGTCACTTTCCTGCAGCACCTCACGGGCGATCCACTCACGCGTGACGTCATCGGCAAAGGGCATTCCGTCGTTAAATGCCAGCGTTTCCAGACCCGGCATCCGATGCAGCAACATTTTCAGATCGCTGATGATAATCCCGGCATTTTTATCCCATGGCGACCCAGCCCTCATTAATGCCTGATGAAGGTACCACTGCACATCAAGCCAAAAATGATTCACTCCCTCAACAAATAAGCTGTCAGTTAACTCAATCAATTCAGTCCAGCTTTGCTGCAAATAAAGACGTTTAAGCTGCGCACGGTAATCACTCTTGGGCGGTTCCAGACGTGTACGTCCGGCGCCATCTGGCGGAGGAATCTGGCTGACCGTATCGAGCCGCACGCTTTTCATCAAATGATGCGCCGCCAGCCAGCCATCTGGCTGATCGGCCAGGTATTTGGCCAACACCCGTGCCTGCTCCAGTAACTCCCGGCCCGAGGCAATACTTTTGAGGACGGGAGTACCCCAGGTCACGCAATGCATTACGCGCAGAATCAACCCATTGGCAGGCCCGGCGATAGAAAGCAGCCCCATCGTCGACTTCCAACCCGCCACGTAGTTGGCTTACAGCAAGCCAGGTAGGCCAGAACACCTGATCAATATCCTTATTCATTTATTTCAATCCCTTAATACGGCGAATAACTCGAGTTGGATCTCTCCCAGCGTTCCCGGCACATAGGAGGCGCAATTACCAGCGTCCAGCATGGCCTGAGCTGCTGGATGATTAATCTCAAGAGCAAAGTATTGATTTTCCAGTCGTAACGGGATGGCTGCGGGTATATGCGTCAGCGGTTTTAACGGAATTCCGCTGAGTGCTACATTGACTACATCAGACACGTCTGCCCTGCTCCCCGCTTTACAGAGCTGTGGAAATTGCGTCAGTAGGACATGCGCAGGGAGATCTGAACGAACGGACAGGTAAAAATCAGCGCCTTCACGCAGTCGAGCATCCGACAGTGCACCATTCCAGAACTGTCTCTCCTGCGTCAGCTCAATAGCGACAACACGAGATGGCAGGCTGGCTTCCAGCAGTTCCACCAGCAATGCAAACAATGGAGGGAATACTTGCTGCGGATTTGCGTGCTGGTATGGCGGCACAACGCTGACATCATTTTCTAATGAAAAGGTCAGCAGGCTGCCCGCTAACCGCGCCAGTTCACGCCACAAAAGTTCGGGATGACGGCCTGGGTTTTGCAGCATTTCTCTCAGTACAGGCTCTGAGCTATTAAGCGCATTTAGCAGCCAAAACAACGAAACATCTGCTACCGCAAAATCCGCCATTCGTTCGTTACTTTCACGACGCAAGGCCATCAGACGGCGACAACGGGCCTGGATGCGATGCACCAAATCACTGAGAGAATTGATTAATAAGGGGCTGGCTGAGAGTGAAAGCGATGGCGGTAAAAAATCGCGTCCCAGCTCCCATTGCCCCTGAGCATTACGAGTCAGGCAAGCTACCGGACAGGTCAGATAAGCGCTGTTATCATCGTGGGCATACCGGAGGGTGATAGCATGCCGCAGCACTGCCATATCAGTCCGTTCCTGACCAGAGAGATCCTGCACTGGCAGCCATTCCTGCTGCCAGCGACACGGACGGCTAACGCCGTTGCCTGACGAAAGATTGCCGCCATTAGCCGAAAGCAGCGGCAACGCCAGGACGATATCAACGCTGCTGTAACCAGTAAGATGCGATAAATCACACGCCGGAGGCAGGTTATCTGAAATACCTGTATCCACTAACGTACCGTCAGGAAAACGCACAACCAGATTAACGGGATTCAAACGGGAAACCGTTAGCGCACTTTCATCAAACTCCGCGCTGATGACGCCCCACGGTGATGAAAGTGACATATGAGCCACAACGTCGGCTACATAGGCATCCCAACGTGTCTGTTGCTGAAACTGCTGGGGAGCCAGAAAGGCCCCCTCGCTCCATAACGGGCGATAGATCTTCATCGCACCTCCTGTGCATTGTGTCGTTAAGATTTCGACTTAGGCATTTGTGAAACTAACGACAAACTGACGTCCATACCTTCAACCTGAAAATGCGGAATGGCATACAGGCGCACGCGGAAGAAGCCTGGGTTATCCTCAATATCCTCCACCACAACACGCCCGTCACGAAGCGGGTGTGAAGCCTGCAAGTCATCGCCAGGATCGGTCATTTCGGTTACCAGACTGCGCAGCCAGTTGTTCAGTTCAAGTTCAAGCAGACGGCGATCTTTGGTCGTACCTATATTTTCTCGCTGCAGGATTTTCAGGTAGTGAGCGATACGAGAAAGCAGGAAGATATACGGTAGACGTGAGTTAATCCGGCTGTTAGCCGTCGCTTCCGCTGTATCAAACAGCGCAGGTTTTTGAGCCGAGTTAGCAGAAAAGAAGCAGGCGTAATCACGATTCTTATAATAAGAAAGCGGAATAAAGCCGAGATTGGCGAATTCAAACTCCCGGGTTTCCGGAATCATCACCTCAGACGGGATCTTCACCTGATTACCTGTCCCCAGATCGTACAGATGGATAGGCAAGTCTTTAACCGCACCACCCGCCTGTGGTCCACGGATCTGGACGCACCAGCCATTCTTGATAAAACTTTTCACCATGTTCACAGCGAAAGAGAAAGAGGCGCTGGTCCACAGATATTTTTCATGATCCGGGCCCTTAACTTCTTCAACATAGTTAAAACTACGTACCGGCACGGTATCAGGACCATACGGCAGGCGACCCAGAACACGCGGCATAGTTAATCCGATATAGCGTGAATCGTCGCTATCACGGAATGCTTTCCACTTGATGTATTCAGCTCGTTCGAAATAATCATTGATATCTTTTATGGCCGCGACTTCTTCCATATTTTCCTTCAGGAAGAATTTCGGCCCAACGGAACCAATGAACGGCATATGACAGGCAGCCGACACACCCGAAATATTGCGCAGCAGTGCAATATCCTGTGGGCTGTTATCAAATTCGTATGCTGAAATCATTGCCGCAATGGGTTCGCCGCCTGGCTGATCATATTCTTCAATATAAACATGGCGATATAACCCACTTTGGATAAGTTCCGGCGCGTCGTCAAAATCATCACGCAGCGCATCCTTGCTGATATCCATCATTTCTACACGGACATTTTGGCGAAAATCGATACCGGTGATCATCGAGTGCACACCACGCCAGAGCGATTCTTGTTTTTGAAATTCAGCATGGTGCATAACTTCATTAACCTGGTCGCTAATCTGCTTGTCCAGACGAGCAATCTGCTCATCGAGCAGTGTTTTATCCAGGCGTTCTACTGACTGCGCAGCATCCGCCAGACAAGAGACCAGAACCTGAATAGCGGCGGTCACGCGTTCAGCCGGAGCGGCATCAGAAAGCGCTTCATCACTCTGCCATGCATCTACATTTTTTAATGTCGAAACCGGGGAAAGATTAATTTTGTCAAAGAGGGATTGATAAACGCTGCGTTCACTGGTCGTGGTGGTCGCGACTGAAGAGGTATGTTCCTGAACAGACATCAACATATTCCTTTTATGATCCTTTACTATTCCTGCCAATTAAGCGGAGGAAACCCTGTATAACGTTAAATCTCTTCTGGCATCATGGTTGCCAGTTCATCACGCAGTTCCTGACTCAGGGCTGGATTTTTGAGGATGATTTCCAGCTCGCGACGAAAAGCAGCGTTATCGAGTAAGTTAGATTTCAGGTCGCGCAGTAAGTTACGCATAGCCAACAGAACGCGTAATTGTGGGATATTTCGTGCGACCTGTTCAGGTTCAAAATCGCGGATATTTTTAAAGGTAAGGTTAATATCGTCAGTTCTGTCTTCACCAGCTAACGTATTTTTAACACTCATATTTACTACTGGTGCGAACTTAGCTAACACATCATTGAAATTATTTTTATTAATATCAACCTTTTCGCGCTCGGATAATGGTCGTTGTTCTCTACCATTACTGAAATCACCTACAGCCAAAAGTTTTAACGGCAATTCAACCTTTTTCTGAACGCCTCCGGTATGTAAATCTAACTTAATATTAACACGTGCCGTCGGCACTTCATTCTGAAAACTGTCACCCATACGTCCCTCTCAGACCGGCGGTTCCTGCCGATATTTTACATTTCCTAACGGAGCATTTTCCAATCGCTCAACGTGTTTCTTACATCGTCATTTCTGCGGGCAGTCAACAACAACTGTTAATGACAATTAACGATTATAATTAGTATGCTAACGTAATCCGACATATTACCTGAGATAAAATATGATCAATATCACTAATACACCAAATAATACATTAGTATTATTCATCTAAAAACAAAATCAAGAAAGTATATTATCTAATACAAACGGAGGAAATTAATTAACGTTGAAAACATTCATAAAAAGAATGTTTTTGAGCTATAAAATATTAATTAAAGTAATAATTACCATTATATCTATATTCCATGTAACTTATTTAAATATATAATCAGCGTCAATTTAACTACAAACAGAAAAAAGCCGGAGATATACTCCGGCTTTTCGCATTTCAATCAAGAACACGCAAAAATATTACTCTTCCTTCACCACAATCAGCGGCTCGATATCGCTCTCTTTTTTAATCACCAGCGACTCATCGCCGCGCAGGCAGGTCCCCCCATAGTTACCGCCTACGGTGAAGGTACAAACCTGAATATATTTACCGGCAATTTTTGGCAGACACCAAAGCTGCTGATAAATGTTCTTCTGCTCGGCAAACTTTCCGCTGGTTTTATCCAGTAACTCTTCCTGATGGCTCACCAGATCGATGTTGCTGCCACAACGTCCTGCAATAGGTTTCACTGCATAACCGGTTTGCGCCAGCTCTTCATTAACAGTGAAATCAGTATCAAGCAGATAGCGGTGGTGTGGGAACAGTTGCCACAGGATCGGCAGAATCGCTTTATTACCAGGGATCACCGTCCACAGAGGTTCAAAGACCAGCACTTCCGGGCGCAACAACACGTCGATTAAACGCACTTCCTGATTCGTATGCCCGGTACGAATTGGTACCGCAGCGTACTCCGTTTCACTGACCTCTCGCACCTGCTCAATTGCGGTTTCCCACGCCCAGGTTTTCCAGACGCAGTTCACCAGACGACCGTCCCCGTCAATCAGCTGACCAGCGTCATCCCAACGTAGCTCATCGAGGCCACGCAGAATTTTACTGTCAAACCCGGCCTGACGTAGCGCCTGCTGCATAAACTGAGCGTGGTAGTTTTCCTCTATATCTTTATCCTGCATGATGTGGACAAAAGGACGCGCGCGGCTGTGCTTCCAGGCCCCCGCCAGTTCGTTGATCAATCCTTCAGCTGGGTTGTGTCCCTGTCCTGTATAGCCCTGCTCGGCCCATCTTTCGAGGATCAAACCAGCTTCGGTATGGCACGATGCGGAATCGGCGTTGTACTCATACACCTTCAGTCCGCGTTCATCCATACAGAAATCCATACGTCCTGTAATCATATGATGCCGACGACGCTGCCAGGAAAGGCGCAGACGCGGCCAGAGGATTTTCGGGATATCGAACAGCGCCAACAGGTTGTCATCTTTCAGCACTTTGTCGGTCGCGTGCAGATACATCAGGTGCAGCTCGTTGGTGGCTTTGATCAGCTCCTGCTCTGCACTCTCGGTAATGGTGAAGTACTGATGCGGATCCTGATTAATCACGTGGCCGTTCGCCAGCACGTAGGCTTTCTGCAGCGGATCCTGTTCATCAAGCCATTTACCGTCAAACTGCCCGTTATCTTCCAGTCGCGCGCCGCCAATTTTCAGCGAGTCATTGGCGATCTCCGGCTGCGGCAGGCTGTCACGGGTATCATCGGTCTGGATCATCCAGCCAAGGATGGTGGTGTCGTCAAAGGTATCACGCAGGGTGTAACAACCGTTTTCAACCACCATCTCCAGTTCGCGGGTCCACTGCTGTCCGGGAGGCAACGGCGTATGGAGCACGTTCTGTTCGGCAATACGGATTTTGTTTTCCAGCAACTGGGTAACGACCGCCACATGGCCGGTATCGTTAAACTCACCGCCTTTTTGCCAGATAAGCAGAGCACCGGCTACCGGCGCGCGGGGTGAACCATTCGGAAATGCCTGTAACGGCAGGATATTGTCATTCACCACTTCGCGTAGAAAGCGTAAGGAAAAGATCTCCCAGGCCATGCCTACATCGGTGAAGACCACGCCATAATTAAGGAAGAGAAAGCGGCGTGCGAACTCTACGCACTGCCATTTGTGGCCCATGTATTCGTCGTCGATATAGCTGCGAAATGCCGCATCATCGTCGTAGTCCCGTGGGTCGAGGGAGCTGTAATCTGAAGAGTAGATTGCTACGCCGCCTGGGGCGTAGCCCAATAATGTCCCGAATGGGGCATCCTGACTGGTCGTTCCTTTGCTCATGCACCTTACCTCAAAACAATACAGCCTGAGCAGGTTGGCGTGAATTTTTCGCTCTGATTGCCTGCTCTGCGACACTAACCGGACAGAGGTCGACATCATCATACACCTCAACGCAGCGGCTGGCGCTCAGAGGCGAAAAATTCGCAGCAGGAACTACGCTTTTGTCACGGTGACCGGTACGCTTTTATACGCCGGAGTCAAACTTTGTGTGTCCACCGCATCCAGCGAAAGCAGGACATTCGCTTCTGGCAGATAAGCGCCTATTGAGCCCACCGCCATGTTGTAAATCACCACCGTCAAGCCGCACATAATGCGATCCGCACAGGGCTGGCCGCGGTCGTCCAGCGCCTGAACGTTGACCACATCTCCCTGGCTCAGATCGCGAGTCGCCGCTTCTTCAGCGCTTAAAAACACCACATCCCGACGACCGGTAATGCCACGGTAGCGATCGTTCATACCATAAATAGTGGTGTTGTATTGATCGTGGCTGCGCAGCGTCGCCAGAACCAGTGCATCGGCAGGCTGATTTTCTCGCTCTACCGCCCGCTGATGGCTGACGATAAAGTTGGCTTTACCATTCGCCGTTCGCCATTCACGGCGCGAAGCGGGCGTATCCATACGAAATCCGCCCGGCTCGGCAATACGGGCATTGTAATCGTGGAACGCCGGGATCACGGCTTCAATGGCGTCACGGATCAGCGCGTAGTCCCCGGTTAACGCTTCCCAGTTGATCGGCGAAAGCGGCAGAGTGGCGTGTGCCATGCCCGCCACAATCGCGGGTTCCGATTTTAACCAGCGGGAAGCTGGCTTCAGCGCGCCGCAGGAAGCGTGGACCATCGACATCGAGTCTTCGACGGTCACCGACTGGATCCCCGTCGCCTGAATGTCGCGCTCCGTTCGACCTAATGCAGGCAGCAGATAATTATGCTTTGCCAGCAGCAAATGCGATCTGTTCAGCTTGGTCGCAACATGGACCTGCAGATCCAAATTTTTCATCGCCGCAAAGGTACGCTGCGGCTGCGGCATCGCCACCGCCAGATTGCCACCCATGCAAATGAGCGCTTTTGCCTCTCCCCGTTCGATGGCCCGAATACTCTCCACGCTGGAGCGGCCATGTGTACGCGGCACACGGATAGAAAAATGCGTCTCAAGGCGTTGCAGGAAGTCTTCGGATGCCGCTTCGTTGATCCCCACGGAACGGTCGCCCTGCACGTTAGAATGACCGCGCAACGGGCAGATCCCCGCCCCAGGCTTACCCATATTGCCTTTCAGCAGCAGCAGGTTTACCAGTTGCTGGACGTTCTCAGTACCGTTTTTATGCTGGGTGATGCCCAGACCATAACAAATAATAGTGGCACGAGATTTACTGTAGCTGTGTGCCAGGTCCTCCATCTGACTGCGCGTCAGGCCCGAGTCCTGTTCCAGCTCCGCCCAGTTATGCTGACGTAAGTCATCATACAGCGCTGCATATCCAGCAGTATGCTCATCGATAAACGCATGATCGAGTGTCGGTTGCTAATCCAGTAAGATCCGCGCTTCATCCATTTCGATCAGCGCCTTCATGATGCCTTTGAGCAGCGAGGCGTCACCGCCCATTTTTACCTGGTAGTAGTCGTTGCTCAGCTGCGTCGACTGGCCGGTGAACATCTCTTTCGGGCTTTGCGGGAAACTAAAGCGCTCAAGCCCCCTTTCGTTCAGCGGATTGATAGAGATTATTTTAGCCCCGCGTTTGGCAACGTCGCGTAAGGTGGTCAGCATACGTGGATGATTAGTGCCAGGGTTATGCCCGATACAAATCACCAGATCGCAATGGTCAAAATCGTCAAGTTCAACGGTCCCTTTTCCAAGGCCAATGGCCGGCGTTAGCCCTGCGCTGGTCGGTCCGTGGCACATGTTTGAGCAATCAGGAAAGTTGCTGCTGCCATATTCGCGGGCAAAAAGCTGATACAGGAACGCCGCTTCATTTGACGTTCTGCCGGAGGTGTAAAACTCAACCTGCTGGGGTGAATCATAGCTGCGCAGACGCTCGCCTATCTCCTGGAAGGCGATATCCCAATCCACCGCCTGCCAGGTATCTGATGCTGCATCGTATTTCATCGGATGCGTCAAACGACCGATATTTTCCAGCTCATAATCGCTGTAGTGCCAGAGTGTGGAAACCGGGTGACGGCTGAAAAATTCCGGTGACGCTTTTTTACTGGTTGTCTCCCAGGAGACCGCCTTAACGCCATTTTCGCACAGCTCCATTGGCGCACGGTGCCCTGGGTCCGGCCACGCACAGCCCGGACAGTCGAACCCTTTCACCTGGTTCATTTTGAACATCGCGATAATGTCGCGGGCGACAGCCTTTTGCGAAAACACCGAAGCAGTGACGGCTTTTACCGCGCCCCACCCACCCGCCGGGCCCTGATAACCGCTTACTCCTGGAACACCATTTTTCATTATTACTGCTTATTCACCGCCAATTTTTAATGGTGAATACGGTAGCAATTTCCGTCCAACATTGATTTCCTCTTCATGGAGTACGGAGCGAGTACAATGAACGGGTTAGATTTATCTTCCCCTTTCAGCACAAAGCGACATAAAGTCCCAATCTGTTAAATTGAGTTCTACCTAACTGCTACACTGCATCAACACAACCACTCAGAAGGCAGGTCAATATGTCAGACAATACCTATCAGCCCGCGAAAGTCTGGACGTGGGAAAAATCGAACGGGGGCGCATTCGCCAATATCAACCGCCCGGTTTCCGGAGCCACCCACGAGAAAACGCTGCCGGTTGGCAAACATCCGCTACAGCTCTATTCGCTGGGTACGCCAAACGGGCAGAAAGTGACGATTATGCTGGAGGAGTTGCTGGCGCAGGGGGTGAAGGGCGCGGAATACGATGCCTGGATTATCCGCATTGGCGATGGCGATCAGTTTTCCAGCGGCTTTGTTGAGGTGAATCCGAACTCGAAGATCCCAGCGCTACGCGATCACTCGCAAAACCCACCGGTTCGCGTATTCGAATCTGGCGCAATCCTGCTCTATCTGGCGGAAAAATATGGTTATTTCCTGCCGCAGGATTTGGCAAAACGCACCGAAACGCTGAACTGGTTGTTCTGGTTACAAGGCGCAGCACCGTTCCTCGGCGGAGGCTTTGGCCACTTCTATAACTATGCTCCGGTAAAAATTGAGTACGCTATCAATCGCTTCACCATGGAAGCCAAGCGCTTACTCGACGTGCTGGATAAGCAATTGGCGCAACATCAGTTTGTGGCCGGAGATGAATACACCATTGCCGATATGGCGGTCTGGCCATGGTTTGGCAATGTGGTTCTGGGCAACGTCTACGACGCAGCAGAGTTCCTTGACGCAGGAAGCTACAAGCACGTACAACGCTGGGCAAAAGAGATTGCAGCGCGTCCGGCGGTTAAGCGTGGTCGTATTGTAAACCGCACTAACGGACCGCTGAACGAGCAGCTTCATGAACGCCATGACGCCAGCGACTTCGATACCCAAACCGAAGATAAGCGCCAGAACTAAAATAAATTGCCGGATGGCAACCGCTATCCGGCAATTTCATTCAGGATTTGTCACGCGCTGGTGACGTCGTACTCCATGCGGCGAAGTGCGTCTAACGTGGCTTTAGCTTCATCTTCATCAATGATGCTCATGGCGAACCCTACGTGCACCAGCACCCATTGCCCGACCAGCTCAGCTGTATCACCTTCACAAATCAGGGCAATATTGACATCACGTTTGATGCCGCACACTTCAACCTGCGCAAGCTGGTGAATATCTTCACCAACGGCCAGAACCTGACCAGGGACTCCAATACACATATCTGACTCCGCCCCATAGCAACCTATGGGTTATTCGACTTCAATACTTTTCACTTTCAGTGAATCGCCAGCATCAACCCGCAGGCGATCGCCCTGACATTGTGGACACTGCGCATCATGCTGGGTGATTTCCACAACCTGACTGCAATCCCAGCACCATGCCTGGGCTGGCTTGTAATCAATATGCAGCTCACACCCCTGAGCCAGCGTCCCCTGACAGACGATGTCGAAACTGAAACGAACGGCGCTCTCTTCAACGCAGGAGAGCGCCCCGATTTCCAGCCAAACACCGGTTACACGTTTGACACCGTGCTGCTCTGCCTGCTGTTGAACAATCTCAACCGCGCTCTGACAAAGGGACAGCTCATGCATTTTCGCAGTTCCGACGACCCAGCAGCAACGCGCGGCGATTAAGCTGCGGCGCATTCGGATCGCTAACCGGCAGCGATAACAGCATTCGCGCGCAATCGTCAGTCAGACGCATGCCTTCTTGCGCCGACATACTGTGCGAAAGCGGCGACATCAGTGAGCAGGAAAGGTATTGCGATACGCCCTCCAGTTCACCAACGGTAAAGGTCATCTCGCCATACGGCAGACGCAGTCCGATTTTTTCGCTGACTTTACGCACCGGCCAGATCTGGTCCGGTCCGGGGAAAATCAGTGCGCTGAGCATCCAGGGCGTGATAACACACCCCGTCCACTGTCCTTCAAACAGCGTAAATTCAGAGACATATACCGGCATGTTCGGATGCAGGAAAGAGAGATCGTGCATTGAACGCCGGGCAACCTCTTCAAACGCTGCCTGAATTTGCATCTTCGGGGCCGTCTGAAAACCGACAAACTCCTCAGACATGAGCCGCCTCCCGCGGGATCGCTTCAACACCTGATTCGCGAAGCGCGGCAAGAACCTGCTCAAGCGCAGGTTCAATCATCGCTTCAACCGTTGGCGTTAGTCCGATATGCGGCTCCAGCGATTCCGGAATAACACCGACTAACGTCAGCTTTTTCGGAAACTCGCCGGTGAAACGCAGGGCCGACAATACGTCGGCCAGACCAAGCTGGTGCGGTGAGATTTTGTTGGTAAACAGCGCCGGGATCTCTTCATCCCGCAGGACCATCATCGTTCCTGGCGTGTTTTTCTTCGACACAATGGCGTCAGCAATGATCAGATGATCTCTGTTCGCCATATCACCGAGAAGCTCCATCCCAGCCGTACCACCGTCCAGAACATCAACAAAGTCTGGCAGGACGTACCGTTGTTCTAATGTTTCAACGATACGTACCCCGATGGCTTCGTCGGTCAGCAAAATATTGCCGACCCCTAAGACTAATATCCGCATTACAGAACCTTAACTGAGACCACTTCGTTCCCATCAACGTCCACCACATGCACCGCACATGACATACAAGGGTCGAAGGAGTGAATGGTACGAACCACTTCCAGCGGTTTGTTTGGATCGGCAATCGGCGTACCTACCAGCGAGCGCTCATACGGTCCCACTTCATCATTAAAGTTACGTGGGCCAGAGTTCCAGGTTGACGGTACTACCGCCTGGTAGTTGCTGATAATGCCATCTTTGATCACCATCCAGTGAGACAGCATACCGCGCGGCGCTTCGAGGAAACCGACACCTTTAAATTCACCCGTTGCCGGGATATCCGGTTTCACGAAGGTGGTGTGGTCTCCTTTGCCGATGTTCACAATCAGCGCATTGTACTGATCCTGCAGAACGTTCTGCAATTCACAGCAGTGAACGGTACGGCCAATAATACGGCCCAACGTAGAGTGCAGTTGTGACACTTCGATAGTTTTACCGGTCAGCTTGGTGTAAATCGCGATGATTTCATTCAGCTTGGCATGGGTAGACTCGCGTTTGGCCGCCAGTTTACACAGCATGTTGGCCAACGGACCCACTTCAACCGTTTTACCGTAGAAGGTCGGTGCTTTAACCCAGGAGTACTTGCCGTCATCTGACCAACCGGTGTAATCAGGAACCGTTGTGCCTTCCCACGGAGCCTGCGGCGCTTCGTCTTTGTACCACGCGTGTTTCGCACTCTCCTGAATCCCTTTGATCAGGTACTCATCGGAGTGAGAGGTGATCGGACGATAGGTCGACAGATCTTCATTGGTGATGTAACCACCCGGGAACAGGAAGCTGCCGTTTTTACCGTCAGTCGGGAATTCCGGTGCGCTCAGATAGTTAACCGCACCTTGACCACGTTCCAGCCACTCAGGGTAGAACGCAGCAATAACTGCGGTATCAACCTTGTAAACCTGCTCAACGAAGTCGCTCAGCTTATCGATAAAGGACTTGATATACATCAGGCGCTCAAGGTTCAGCACGCCAAGGCCGTCGAGGTTAATTGGGTTAGCAACCCCGCCTACCGCCAGGTTCTGAATGTGCGGCGTTTTACCGCCCAACAGCGCCACAACACGGTTAGCATCACGCTGGCATTCCAGCGCCTGCAGGTAGTGAGCGACCGCAATCAGGTTCACTTCTGGCGGCAGCTGCATCGCCGGGTGACCCCAGCAACCGTTGGCAAAAATGCCTAACTGACCGCTGGCAACAAGGTCTTTGATCTTGTTCTGAACCTTAGTGAACTCTTCTGCGCTGTTCAGGTGCCAGGAGGACACGCCGTTCAGCATGGCAGACGCTTTCGCTGGATCTGCTTTCAGTGCAGAGGTGATATCCACCCAGTCCAGCGCAGAGAGCTGATAGAAGTGAACAATGTGGTCATGCGTAGTGTGCGCGGCCAGAATGATGTTACGGATATACTGTGCGTTCACCGGAACATCAATATTCAGCGCGCTTTCTGCTGCACGAACGGAAGAGATAGCGTGAGTGGTAGTACAAACGCCACAGATACGCTGCACAATCATCCAGGCATCGCGCGGATCGCGGTTTTTCACGATCTCTTCCATGCCGCGCCACATGGTACCGGAAGCCCATGCTTTAGATACCACGCCATTTTCGATTTCGCAGTCGATGCGTAAATGACCCTCAATACGGGTTACCGGATCAATAGTAATTCTCTGGCTCATGCTTTGCTCGCCTCATGACGATTTTGATCGTTTTGTTTTAAAGGAGGAAGTATCGGCAGTAGACGAATGAGTACGATGTATGCACAAATCTCAATAGCCACAAAACCAATAGAAATCAACAGTTCTTCCCAGGTCGGGAAGTAGTGGTAGCCACCACCTGGATTGAACGCCACCAGCGAATAGGACAGACGCCATGTCGCACAACCCAACAATGCGCTCAGCGCAGACAGATACAGCATACGCGAGTCGTTACGCAGCTTAGTGACGCGCAGCACCACCAGCGGGAAGACCATCAGCACGACTTCAATCCAGAACATCAGGGAGTAAAGATCGCCTGAGAACGCATAGGACAGCTTGTCGCGATAGATCAGTTCGCCAAAGCGCAGGACCACGAAAATCGCCAACAGCACACTGATGGTATTCGTCAGCTTGATGAACAAACTTTTCTCGTCCGGACCATTACCTTTCAGCCCGGCTTGTACCAACGAGCCTTCGAAGATGACGATCGAGAAGCCCATAATAAAAGCGGTTAATACGGAGAAAAGCGGCAACATTTCATAAGCTTGCCATAGCGGATGCACCTTATAGCCCGCAGAAATCATCAATGAACCCATTGAAGACTGGTGCATAGTTGGCAGCAGCGCGCCAAGGGCAATGATAAAGAACATCACTTTATTCAAACGTTTGAGAGAGACTTTCCACCCCAGACGTTCAAACAGAGCCGGAGCAAATTCCAGCGCCATGATGCCGATATAGATGGTCATACAGACCGCCGTTTCGAACAGTACCGAGTTCACGTTGAAGTGGCCCGGAATGTAGAAATACGGCAGGTTCCAGTAACGACCGACGTCAATGGTGATCGACAGACCACCCAGCGAGTAGCCAAACAGGCTCGCCAACAGCGCCGGACGTACCAGTGGATGGTATTGTCCTCTGTTGAAAACATACACCGCCCACGCCAGAGCCCAGCCACCGCACGCGAAGCCGGTACCAATCAGCAGGTCAAACGCGATCCATACACCCCATGGGAAACCGCCGTTCAGATCGGAGACTGAGCCCAATCCGAAGACCAGACGTTTCACGATCAGGAGCATACACAGGACGATAAGCGGCCCAAAAATAATGACCGGTTTGCTGATTATTTTTCCGCCCAGCGGTTTAGGATCATGACTCATGATCGTCTCCTCCATCGTGATGGTCGTTTTTCGTGTTACGACGAACCAGCACGGTTAAGCCCGCCAGCGCAGCCAGGGGTAATATCATGCCCTTGTACAAGGAATGTTGAACATGTTCGGAACGCGCACCGGTTGAAAGATCATCCAGTTTCGGCAGATCCAAATCCTCGTAAGGAACGCCCGTCAGTACCATAACCTGTGTACCACCACCCTCTTTCTCGCCGTACAGATGGGGGTAATACTTCGGTACCGTATGCAGATAGGTATCGCCTGCTTTCACCGTCTGACGCGGATAGTGGTATTCGCTGCCAGGCTTCAGCGCGAGACGTTTTTTCGCCTCAGCCATCAGCTCTTCACGCGTACCAAAAATCACCGCACCGGCAGGGCACACTTCAACACAACCCGGTAAACCGCCTTTATCCAGACGCTCAACACCTTTCTGGTTACACAGTTCACATTTGTGAAGCGCACCAAACGGGTTGTTGTAGTCATACTTAGGCACATTGTACGGGCAGGCGACCATGCAGTAACGACAGCCCGTGCAAACATCTTTGTCATAGTGGACGATGCCGGTTTTCGGATCTTTCTTCAGCGCGGAGACCGGGCAAACGGAGACGCAGTTCGGATCGACACAGTGCATGCACTGCTTCTTAATGTATGCGTAGCCGTTTTCTTCCTGGTCTTTGTTGACGCCTGTTCCGCTACGCCACACCTGGATGATGTTATTGGTATACGGTGACAGTTTGTCGTTGTTCGACCAGGTCTGCTCGCCTTCCGGGTTACGCGCCGGGAAGTTGATATCCTGACACTTGGTGACACAGGCCTGGCAGCCTACGCACAGCGTCGAGTCATAGAGCATCCCAAGAGAACCAGGGATCGGCGGACGGTTTTCTGCAGCCGCATGGCTGATGGACGGCGCAGCGCCCAACAGCAATGCCCCGCTGGAGGCTGCTTTAATAAAGTTACGTCTGTTCACGGTTATTCTCCCCGTGAGTCAGCGTTATCTTTCTTCTGCTGACGCCCCAGTTCACGAACCGCCATCACGCTGACACCGGCAACCAGTCCTACTACGCCACCAAGTAGCCCAATCGCCCCGGCAGAAATATTGCCGCCTTCTTTCATATTGACGTCAGGTTTCTCGGAACGCGGTGTTTGGTTTTCCACATGAGCAAGCTGGTGAATACCTTTATGGAAACCGACACCTTCTTCGTTACAGCCGTAGCAAGGGTGACCGATAGCCACCGGCCACACGCCGCCAACATCGCAGAATTGCAGCGTTGAGCAGTTGCCGTAGGTTTCTGGTCCTTTACAGCCCAGATGGTAGAGGCACCAGCCTTCACGGTGACCTTCATCGCCAAACTCTTTAGCAAAACGACCTGCATCGAAGTGCGGGCGACGTTCGCAGTGTTCGTGAATCAAACGACCATAGGCAAATGTAGGACGGTTTTTGGTATCCAGCTTCGGCGGCTTACCGTAAGTGATGATATGCGCGACCGTTGCAAGGAAGTTGTGCGGGTTCGGAGGACAGCCGGGGATGTTGATGATGGTTTTGCCTGGCAGAACTTCCTGCAAGCCGACGGCCCCCGTTGGGTTAACGCCAGCAGCAGCAACACCACCCCACGCGGCACAAGAGCCGATGGCAATGATAGCGGCAGCGCCTTCTGCGGCCCGGCGGATGTGATCTACGATCGGCTCACCGGCAACCATGCAGTAAATACCATTGTCTTTCAGTGGGATAGAACCATCTACAACCAAAACATATTGCCCTTTGTACTTCTCCAGAGCGTTATGTTTATTCTCTTCGACCTGGTGGCCGAAGGCGGCAGAGAGTACCTCATGGTATTCCAGAGAGATTGTCTCCAGAACGAGGTTTTCCACTGTAGGGTGTGTCGCGCGAAGTAGCGATTCAGTACAACCCGTACACTCCTGCGCACCAATCCAGATAACCGGTGGACGCTGAGGACGAGAAACTGATTCGGCCATTTCTGCGGCGGCTTTGCTACTGAGCCCCATGGTAGCGGCCAGTGCTGCACAAAGCTTCATGAAATCACGGCGATTGATGCCGTTCGAATTGATGAGAGAGTTATCTCCAGTCATTTTATAGTTATTCCGTTGCGAAGACCTGGCTTTTATTTTGCACCTTTCGCATGTTGCATATTGCGATCGGCGCGCCATTTACCACACTTTTTATATGGTTATGTGCATTATAATACTTCGGCGGAGCAACAAAACGAAGGCGTAGGTCAATAGTGTAATTAATTAAAGCAAGATAATACCCCTTTCGGATCAAGCTTCGAGACGATAGCCAGCCATGAAAAAACGAATTGTTGTACTGGACTGGTTCTCTTTAAAGAAATCCATAACCATCTCTTTATCCAGCCCATAGCGACGCGTGAGGATCCCCGCTTCCCACGCGCTGAGCTGTCGATCGCCCGTTTTTTCAAACATTCGATGAGAAAATCCCAGCACAAAACCGCGTTTATAATCAGCACAAAAATTGGCCGCCGTGCGTGCGCTATCCGCACTTGACGCGTTTAATCCGGCCATCAAGCCTTTTCCAAAATGGTTGTCCATGCATAACCTCCAATCGCTATATAATAAATTATATAGCGATTTTTTAAGCAAAGACCAGAGGTATCACGTACTTTTTTATGCCCGCTTAAAAGGACACCCATTCATCCTTTTTAGCGGCCGCAGACGTTTTGCTGTCTGCTGAAGGGGAAGCGGTGCTGGCGGCGGCGTACTGCACATCGTTTGCTGAAAGGCGGAACTGTTGTACCGAGCGTTGCAGCTCTTCCGTTTGCCGTTCAAGCGCCACAGCTGCGGCGGAAACTTGCTCTACCAGCGCGGCGTTCTGTTGCGTTACGCTGTCCATCTGCGTGATCGCCACGCTCACCTGCGAAATGCCCTTATTCTGTTCTTCTGAGGCAGAAGCAATTTGCTTCATGATAACGGTCACTTCGGTGGCTCCGCGCAGAATCGCCTCCATGGTTAATCCCGTCTCTTTAACCAGTCGAGCGCCCTGATCGACGCGACGCGACGATTCGCCAATCAGCGTCTCAATCTCTTTCGCCGCCCCAGCGCTACGGCTGGCAAGGTTACGCACCTCACCGGCAACAACGGCAAAACCACGCCCCTGCTCACCTGCTCTGGCAGCTTCAACTGCCGCGTTCAGCGCCAGAATATTGGTCTGGAAGGCAATACTATTAATAACAGACGTAATTTCCGCGATCTGTTTAGAGCTGGCGGCAATGCCGTCCATCGTCTCAACCACTTCTGAAACCAGGCTGCTCCCTTTACCTGCCGTCTCTGTCGCCGTATCGGCAAGCTGGCTGGCTTCACGCGCATTTTCGGCGTTCAGTTTTACCGTTGCGGTCAGTTGCTCCATGCTGGCAGCGGTCTCTTCCAGCGCCGCAGCCTGCTCCTCAGTACGCGATGAGAGATCGTTATTGCCGGTGGAAATTTCCGTAGCCCCTCGCCAGATGTTGTCACTACCTGAGCGAATTGTACTGACGGCTTCGCGCAGGCTGTCCTGCATCGCGCACAATAACGGCACCAGTTGGCCCACGCAGTTACGGCCAAAATCTTCGATTGGATGGCTGAGATCGCCCTGAGCAATCTGCTGGAACTGCTGGCGGATACGTCCCAGGGGTTTCACCATCATGGCGACGAGGTAACGATCTGTGAAGAACAGGAGAGCAATACCGAGGACCACGGCGGTAATAATTAGCGTCCGGATGATAGACGTTTTGCCATCGACCATGACACGCGTGGTATCAAGCCGCTCACCTGCCGTGGCGTTAAAACGTTCGGCACTGGCGCCAAATTCACGGCTCAGCGCTGGCGTAACGGTGCTGGCATGCTCCGCAAAGGCCGTAAGCGTGCCCTGCTGCGCCAGTTGCATTTGCGGAATCACCCCGTTATCCAGCAGCGCCTGCCACTTCGTCAGTACCGCCGCGGCAACGTCCGGATCCATAGGCCCCGGAGACAACGTTTTCATCTCCTGGAGTTTTTTGCTCATATTCTCCAGGGACTGCTGCGCTGGTGCAAAATCAGGCGTTCCGCCGCTCATTTTGACATCCATGGCGCGACTTAAGCGCGTTACGAAGCGAAAATACTGATCGTTCCCCTGACTGAGGACCGTCATCTGATGGACAAGATGACGGTCAATATCATTGCCTTCAGATATTTTTGATAAAGAATGAAGACTGAATAAACCCACGCCCGACCAGAGCAGGCAAAAAAGTCCCAGTATTGCCAACATGACAATACGAATAGTGAAGTTTTTCAGCAAACGCATAATAATTTCCTTGCCGTTGATGAGGAATTCGCCATCAGGCGATACTTATCCTTGTTATCGGCAGGCAACAGAGAAGATATAATGCATTCTTTATTTTTTTACTTTCTTAAGTGCATCCAATATTATTTACACTATATCAACATGAATGCTAATGAAATTAGCTAGCATTATTATTCAGATAATTAACCTGAAGCATTAAATAATCCCTTGTTTTCTATCGTAAATATTTGTTAAACCATGCAAGAGTACGCTCCCAGGCCAAATCAGCGGCAGCATTATCATAACGCGGTGTCGAGTCATTATGAAAACCATGATTCACGCCGGGATAGATATATGCTTCATAGACTTTCTTATTGGCTTTGAGCGCCGCTTCATAGGCAGGCCATCCCTCATTAATTCGGGTATCTAATTGCGCATAGTGCAGTAATAAAGGCGCTTTTATTTTAGGGACATCTGATGCAGGAACCTGACGCCCATAAAAAGGCACTGCGCAGGCCAGTTCAGGAAAAGCAACGGCTGCGGCATTCGATACGCCGCCACCGTAGCAAAATCCGGTGATACCCACCTTTCCCGTCGCGCCTGAATAACGCTGCATAAATTCAATGGCGGCAAAGAAGTCGTTCATCAGCTTTACCGGGTCAACCTGCTGCTGCAACTCCCGACCTTTATCATCATTGCCAGGATAGCCCCCTACTGAACTTAATCCATCAGGCGCGAGCGCAATATAGCCCGCCTTTGCCACCCGCCGTGCCACATCCTCAATATACGGATTCAGCCCACGATTCTCATGCACCACCACTACCGCCGGAACTTTCCCCGTCGCTTTCGCAGGTTTGACCAGATACCCACGCACATCACCATGCCCTTCAGGTGAAGGGTAAGTCATGTATTCCGCCAGGATATTAGGATCGGTGAACTCCACCTGCGTTGCGAGGGCATAATTGGGTTTCAATACATTGAATAAAGCCAGCGCCGTCATACCACCGACTGCATATTTCGCAGCAAGATTGAGAAACTCGCGTTTCGTTATTTTGCCATGAGCGTAATAGTCATAGCAGTCGAGCAATTCTTGCGGAAAGTCTTTGGCAGTTAGACGCGACATGGCAGCACTCCGGATCGATGTTTTTTTAAGCAAAGCACAGTGGTCTGTTTTTGCCCAGTTTTTCATTCCAGTGTGACCTGGTGAACGGGATATTCATCATGAACCCGCTAGAATAGAAACGTTGTTTCGAAATTCACCTGCACTAAGGAGATCTCATGGACTGGTTTGCCAATCCTGAACGTTACGAGCAGATGCTCTATCGCTACTGCGGGCGCAGCGGTTTACGTTTACCCGCACTATCGCTGGGTTTGTGGCACAGTTTTGGGCACGTTCAGGCGCTGGATTCACAGCGCGCTCTGCTGCGTAAAGCATTTGATTTAGGCATCACGCATTTTGATTTAGCCAATAACTACGGGCCGCCTCCGGGCAGCGCAGAAGAGAATTTTGGCCGATTACTGCGCGAGGATTTTGCACACTATCGTGATGAACTGATCATCTCCACCAAAGCAGGCTATGACATGTGGCCAGGCCCATACGGTTCTGGCGGTTCGCGCAAATACCTGCTCGCCAGCCTCGACCAGAGCCTGAAACGCATGGGCCTCGACTATGTCGATATCTTCTACTCGCACCGCGTTGACGAAAATACGCCAATGGAAGAGACCGCCTCAGCGCTGGCCCATGCGGTGCAAAGCGGTAAAGCGCTGTATGTCGGCATCTCATCCTATTCCCCGGAGCGTACGCAGAAAATGGCCGAGCTGATGCGGGAATGGAAAATTCCGCTGCTGATCCACCAGCCTTCTTACAACCTGCTTAACCGTTGGGTAGACAGCAGCGGTCTGCTGGATACGCTGGAATCCAACGGCATGGGCTGCATCGCATTTACGCCGCTGGCCCAGGGGCTGCTGACGGGGAAATACCTCAACGGCATTCCGGAAGGTTCACGCATGCAGCGTGAAGGGAAAAAAGTTCGTGGGCTGACGGAAAATATGCTGACGGAAGAAAACCTTAACAGCCTGCGTTTGCTCAATGAGATGGCGCAACAGCGCGGACAGTTGATGGCGCAAATGGCCTTAAGCTGGCTGCTGAAAGACAACCGGGTGACGTCGGTATTAATTGGCGCCAGCCGACCGGAGCAACTGGAGGAGAACGTTCAGGCGTTGTCTAACCTGACGTTCAGCGCCGAAGAACTGGCGCAGATCGATAAACATGTCGCGGATGGTAAGCTGAACCTTTGGCAGGCCTCATCTGACAAATAGCCGTTTGTAACTCTGTGCCGGGAAGCGGCGTTAGCCTCCCCGGCACGTAACAGGGCCAGCCAATCCCTTCACACCTCTTCCGCTTTGATCTCTGGACGTTGAAATTCCGGCCACACCAGCGCGACAAGCGCAGGATAAGCCTCCAGACTGAACTCCCTGAAGCACTGGCGTAAGTTAAGCACATCCAGATCGGCATGCGGGACTTTCTCACCGCTCAGACAGCGCTTTTTTATATTGTCGTAATATTTATACACCGCAGAGTTGAGATCGCTACAACGCCGCTGTGCATCAAATAGCCCTGGCGTCTCATTTAGCTCCACCATTGTCATCCGCTTGATCGTTGAGTGGATAAAATCGATATATTCGTGATTAACGCGCCAATACCATACTGGGGTAATCGAATTCATCAGTACCGAAAAATGATCTTCCCCCTCTTCTTTACTCAGCATTTCCGGCTGGTTTTCAGAGTGCCCATTTTCTGCATATCGGTTTTTATTTGCACTGCGCATCAACAAAAGTACCCCGCAGGTAAGCAATAGCAGGGTAATAACAGAATAAAATATACTGTTCATATACTGGCTCCATTTTTTTTGATTTTAAAATTACGCCATGCTATTGTCAACGCAGCCTGGTTTATTTAGAACAACATATCATTGGCATCAAAGGATATTTCAACATGCTTCCCGAGCATCTTGTTCCCTCGCGTTTTCACTTATCCAGCTCATCTACTAATACCAGTCCCACAGATAATAGTGAAAATTTGACTCAGGGAAAGAGAACATTAAGTGATTATGAACCCGATATTTTGATTAGCTCTACCGCTAACGGCCAGGCGCGCAATATGTTATTTGAAGAGTGCGTTCGCCATTTAAAAGAGCGCCTGTTTCGTGCCGCAAAAATTGAGTCCTTCACTCGCCTGCTCAATTCACTACAAGCGGAAGGCGACATTAACGCTCAAGAATTAAGTAAAATTTTATCGACAAAAACAGCCAGCGTAAATGAACAGGGCAATAAAATTTGGCTTAATTTAATTACGCGTGAGACCAGCGATCCTATTTTTTATTCTCTGGAAGAGAAATAAAATGAAAGATGTTGAGGATAATAATGTTTATTTGGCTTTAGATGACCATAAAAGCGATGAGTTTGTCTTAAAGCAAAATTTGGCCGTATTGATTGCCAATAAAAATGCGACGTTGGAAAGCGTTGCCCAGGAGATGGTTTCTATTCCCGCCGCGCTGGTGCGGATGAAATGGCAAAATCGTCGCGAAATTTATGCGCTACAGGCTAAAGAAGAGATCTATGGCGCCGCGATTGAAGCCATTATGGAGCAGCAACCAGAACTACGGGACAAAATCATGGCCCGGCTGGAGAGCACATACCAGCATATACTCAAGCGAGAAACAGCCACCTTACGCCTGACGCGTAAACTGTCTGAAGGGAACTACGAACCCACCAGGATAACGGCAGTCGCACTGGATGAGGACAGATAAGGGCGTGTGGGGAGAGCTGAATCAGGAGAGGAAGGCCGGGTAAGGCAACAACCATTACCCGGCAATCAGGATTACTTCGCTTTCACGGTCTCTTCACCGACCAGACCAATCTTCAGGAAACCCGCCTGATGCAGCGTATCCATAACTTTCATCATGGTTTCATAATCGACGGTTTTATCCGCACGGAAGAAAATCGTGGTGTCTTTCTTCCCATCGGTCAGCGTATTTAATTCGCTAATCATGGTGTCATCCGTCACCTGATTGTTGCCAATAAACATACTCTTATCGGCTTTAACAGACAGGTAAACCGGTTTTTCCGGACGCGGCTGCGGCGTGCTGGTGGAAGCCGGGAGATTCACCTTCACATCCACCGTTGCCAACGGTGCGGCCACCATAAAGATGATCAATAAAACCAACATAACATCGATAAACGGCGTCACGTTGATTTCATGCATTTCACCGTTATCGTCCAGGTTTTCATTAAAGCTCATTGCCATGGAACATTATCCTACACGTAATTTCTGCGCAGCACGTACCGGATGGGCAGAAGCGCTAGCGTTCAGGTCCAGATCGCGACTTTGCAGCAACAGTACCTGTGCCGCGACATCGCCCAGCATCGCTTTATAGCTGCCAATCTGACGTGCGAAAATGTTGTAGATAACGACCGCAGGAATTGCCGCGACCAGACCGATCGCCGTCGCTAACAGTGCTTCTGCGATACCCGGCGCAACAACGGCCAGGTTGGTCGTTTGGGTTTGTGCAATCCCGATGAAGCTATTCATGATGCCCCATACGGTACCGAACAGACCCACAAATGGAGAGATAGCCCCGATGGTGGCCAGGTAGCCGTTACCACGTCCCATATGACGACCTACCGCCGCCACACGACGCTCCAGACGGAAGCCGGTACGCTCTTTAATACCTTCGTTGTCGTCGCTGCCTTCTGACAATTCCAGTTCGTTCTGCGCTTCGTAAATCAACTGTGCGCCCAGGCTTTTGCCATCAAATCCTGCAGCAATCTCATTTGCCTGGTCTAAAGAGCGGGCGTCCGCCAGCAGTTGCTGTTCACGCTTAAGGCGGCGTTTCTGAGTAAAGAACTCAAGGCTCTTACTAAAGAAGATAGCCCAGGTGACCACTGATGCCAAAATCAGCCCAATCATCACGCACTTAACCACGATATCGGCGTGCTGATACATACCCCAGACGGAAAGATCCGTCTGCATCAAATTATTACCCACTCTGTATCTCCAGGACGCAAATCACAAAATCTGAGCGTAATGATATCAAAACGACGTCGAATTGATAGTCGTTCTCATTACTATTTACATATTGCCGCACCTTTGGTTTCTTTTCCTTGCGCTTACGCAGTAAAAAAGTCACCAGAAGCATTTTGAGATTATTTTCTACTGTATGACCGTTCTGCAGGATGCGTCATCTTTGATTCATGGTAGTTTAGACATCCAGACGTATAAAAACAGGTAAGACGACATGGCAGATAAGCAACTTGAAACCAAACTCGTTCACGCAGGACGCAGTAAAAAGTACACGCTGGGCGCGGTAAATAGCGTGATCCAGCGCGCTTCTTCGCTAGTGTTTGACACCGTAGAGGCCAAAAAGCAGGCTACGCACAACCGTGCTAACGGTGCGCTTTTCTATGGACGTCGCGGAACCCTGACGCATTTTTCCCTGCAGGAGGCAATGTGTGAACTGGAAGGCGGCGCGGGTTGCGCGTTGTTCCCCTGCGGCGCGGCGGCCGTTGCCAACACCATCCTCGCCTTTGTGGAACAAGGGGATCATGTGCTGATGACCAACACCGCCTATGAACCCAGCCAGGATTTCTGCACCAAAATTCTCGGCAAACTCGGCGTGTCCACCGGATGGTTCGATCCGCTGGTTGGTGCCGATATTGTGAAGCACATACAGCCGAACACTAAAGTCGTATTTCTGGAATCTCCCGGCTCTGTCACCATGGAAGTACATGATGTCCCTGCTATTGTTGCCGCCGTCAGAAGCGTCGCGCCGGATGCGATCATCATAATTGATAACACCTGGGCTGCCGGGGTGCTGTTCAAAGCGCTGGATTTTGGCATCGACATTTCTATTCAGGCTGGTACCAAATATCTGATTGGCCATTCCGACGCCATGGTCGGCACTGCGGTAGCTAATGCCCGTTGCTGGGATCAACTGCGCGAAAATGCCTATCTGATGGGGCAAATGCTGGACGCCGATACCGCCTATATGACCAGCCGCGGACTGCGTACGCTAAGCGTTCGCCTGCGCCAACATCATGAAAGCAGCTTAAAGGTCGCCGAGTGGCTGGCCAGCCATCCGCAGGTCGCCCGCGTGAACCACCCCGCGCTGCCCGGCAGTAAAGGCCACGAATTCTGGAAGCGTGATTTCACCGGCAGCAGCGGACTGTTCTCATTTGTATTGAATAAGAAACTAAATCATGAAGAGCTGGCCGCGTATCTGGACCACTTCAGCCTGTTCAGCATGGCCTACTCCTGGGGCGGTTTTGAGTCGCTGATTCTCGCTAATCAGCCGGAACACATTGCGGCAATCCGTCCGCAAGGCGAGGTGGACTTCAGTGGAACGCTCATCCGTTTGCATATCGGTTTAGAGAATGTTGACGATCTGATTGCCGATTTGGCCGCAGGATTTGCCCGAATCGAGTAAAATTGCCATAGATGGACATATATGCAGACACTTCTGGTGGAAAAGTCTGCAATTGTTGCGTCCGGGATCAAGGCATCCCGGACAATTCAGGAGTACAATCCACACATAAACGCTGTTCCACAGGAAAGTCCATGGTAGTCATTCAAGATATTGTCTCCGCGCTTTGGCAACACGATTTTGCCGCGTTGGCGGATCCGCACGTTGTGAGCGTGGTGTACTTCGTAATGTTCGCCACACTGTTTTTAGAAAATGGCCTGCTGCCTGCCTCCTTTTTACCCGGAGACAGCCTGTTATTGCTGGCAGGGGCGCTGATCGCTCAGGACGTGATGAGTTTTATACCTACCATAGCTATTCTGACTGCCGCAGCCAGTCTGGGCTGCTGGCTGAGCTACATTCAGGGACGCTGGCTGGGCAACACGCGGACGGTAAAAGGCTGGCTGGCGCAATTACCTGATAAATATCATCAGCGCGCTACCTGCATGTTTGACCAACACGGGCTGATGGCACTCCTGGCTGGGCGTTTCCTGGCATTCGTTCGTACCTTGCTGCCAACAATGGCGGGAATTTCGGGTCTGCCAAACCGTCGGTTCCAGTTTTTTAACTGGCTGAGCGGTCTGCTGTGGGTCACCGTCGTCACCGGCTTTGGCTATGCGCTGAGCATGATCCCGTTCGTCAAACGCCATGAAGATCAGGTGATGACCTTTTTAATGATCCTGCCGATTGCCCTGTTAACCGCGGGTCTGTTGGGTACCCTGTTTGTCGTGATTAAAAAAAAATACTGTAGCGCCTGAGTATTAACCGTAGGCCGGGGTTCCCCCGGCATTTTCGCCTGATGACGTTTCGCTTATCAGGCCAGCGCTGAGCAAGTTTAACTCCCCTGCATCATTCGAATTCTGGCTGCATCCTCCCCCGGCGTTACGCCAAAGAAACGTTTGAATTCCCGACTGAATTGCGATGCGCTCTCATAGCCGACGCGCATGGCAGCCGCACTGGCCTTCATCCCGTCGTGGATCATCATCATCCGTGCTTTATGCAGACGATAGCTCTTCAGGTATTGCAGCGGCGACGTGCTGGTCACCGCTTTAAAATTATGATGAAACGCCGACACGCTCATGTTCGCTTCTGCCGCCAGCTGTTCGACATTGAGATTTTCGGTGTATTTGGTTTCAATGCGCTTCAGCACCCGGCTTATCAAACTGAAATGCGTCTGGCGACTGACCAGCGCCAGTAATGCGCCGCCGCGCGGCCCGGTCAGCACATGGTAGAGGATCTCGCGAATAATCTGTTTCCCCAGAATACGCGCATCCAGCGGTCGCTCCATCACATCCAGCAGGCGCTCAGCGGCGCACAGTATTTCGTCAGAAAGCGTCGCGGAGTTGATCCCGCTGGCCGCCATGGCGGGCTGGAACAGCTCATCTTCCCCAATGTCCATCAACAGCTCCTGCAATTGCAGAATATCGACATTCAGGTAGATACCGGCCAGGGGAACCTCCGGCGTTGCATACGTTTCGCATTCAAAGGGTAGCGGTACGGTTAGCAACAGGTATTCGTTGGCGTCATAACGAAATACACGTTCATTGATATAACCAATTTTATGTCCCGAAAAGAGAAATATGATTCCTGGCTGATACATTACCGGTGTACGCGCTGCCGGCTCAGTGCCGTGCAGCAGGCGGACATCTGGCAGCAGTTCGCTGAGTTTATTTTCATTGTTTTTCAGCTGCTTAATTTTATCTGTCAGCAGAAGGCAGATCTCATCACGGTTCATAGAGCACCATTTCATCATCGGTTTGCAACCCTGACATAATGCGCAGATTTATCCGTTTTCTCCAGCAGTCTGTAGAAATGGGCAAGACATCGGCAGAAATGAGCATTGAGAGCAGCGCGGCTGACGACCACAATGTTCATCATCCGGCAGACACTCTCCTGCCCTCTTTTTTTACCCACATAAGGGAACGAGCAATGAACAACTTTAATCTCCATACCCCAACCCGCATTCTGTTTGGTAAAGGTGCGATTGCTGAGCTGCGCGATCAAATCCCTCAGGATGCTCGCGTATTGGTTACCTATGGCGGCGGTAGCGTGAAAAAAACCGGTGTCCTGGCACAGGTTCAGGATGCGCTGAAAGGCCTGGACGTGCTGGAGTTTGGCGGTATTGAGCCGAACCCGTCTTATGAAACGCTGATGAACGCGGTAAAAATCGTGCGTGATGAGAAAGTGACGTTCCTGCTGGCGGTAGGCGGCGGTTCGGTGCTGGATGGCACCAAATTCATCGCGGCTGCGGCACAATACGCTGACGGCATCGATCCATGGCGCATTCTGGAAACCCACGGCAACGACGTAACAAGCGCTATCCCGATGGGCTCCGTATTAACCCTGCCAGCAACCGGCTCTGAATCTAACTCCGGCGCGGTCATTTCGCGTAAAACCACCGGCGATAAGCTGGCCTTTATGACCCCATTTGTGCAGCCGGTATTCGCCGTGCTGGATCCGGTTTACACCTATACCCTGCCGCCGCGTCAGGTTGCGAACGGCGTCGTAGATGCCTTCGTACATACCGTTGAGCAGTATGTGACTTATCCGGTAGACGGGAAAATTCAGGATCGCTTTGCCGAAGGTATTCTGCTTACGCTGGTAGAAGAAGGCCCGAAAGCATTGCAGGAGCCGGAAAATTACAACGTGCGTGCGAACGTTATGTGGGCGGCAACCCAGGCGCTGAACGGTCTGATTGGCGCAGGCGTACCACAAGACTGGGCAACGCATATGCTGGGCCACGAACTGACCGCAATGCACGGTCTGGATCATGCTCAAACATTGGCTATCGTTCTGCCAGCGCTGTGGAATGAAAAACGCGATACCAAACGTGCCAAACTGCTGCAATACGCAGAGCGTATCTGGAATATCACCGAAGGTTCCGATGACCAACGCATCGACGCCGCTATTGCCGCAACCCGCGCTTTCTTCGAACAAATGGGCGTACCGACTCGTCTGTCTGACTACGGCCTGGACGGTAGTTCCATCCCGGCGCTACTGGAAAAACTGCAAGCGCACGGCGGTACGAAACTGGGCGAACATCAGGACATTACGCTCGAGGTCAGCCGTCGGATTTACGAAGCTGCCCGCTAAGGTTTTTTCACCTCCGCCTTTCATTTTTGGGTATTTATATTCTAAATATTTCGAGTTGCATAAAGGCGGCAAAGGAGAGAATCCCTAGGAGCTTACATAAGTCAGTGACTGGGGGTGAAACGACAAACCTGCCGGGAGCAGATTTGAACGCTGCTTGCAGCGGCCTTGAAAGGACGAGGCCCATGGATGGGTCGAGTAATAAAGCCAACGCATATGCAGCTTGAAGTATGACGAGGATAGGCCAGACTTAAGTCACACCTAACTTACCGGGGCTTGCCTCGGTAAACTCAATTCAGGGGAGGAATTATGACCGGTCCAACCATTATTAAACTACAGGATGGTAACGTCATGCCGCAGCTGGGCCTGGGGGTCTGGAAGGCAAGTAACGAAGAGGTCATCACCGCCATTCATAAAGCGCTGGAAGTGGGGTATCGCTCAATTGATACCGCTGCAGCGTACAAAAACGAAGAAGGTGTCGGCAAAGCAATACGCGATGCGGGCGTACCGCGGGAAGAGTTATTCATCACCACCAAGCTGTGGAATGATGACCAGAAACGCCCTCGGGAAGCCTTGCTCGAAAGCATGGAGAAACTCCAGCTCGATTACCTCGATCTTTATCTGATGCACTGACCAGTGCCGGCGATCGACCACTACGTTGAAGCGTGGGAAAGCATGATCGATCTGCAAAAAGAAGGGCTGATTAAGAGCATCGGCGTGTGTAACTTTCAGATCAATCATCTCCAGCGACTGATGGATGAAACCGGCGTACCACCGGTGATTAACCAGATAGAACTTCATCCGCTTATGCAACAGCGCCAACTGCACGCCTGGAACGCAACGCATAAAATCCAGACCGAATCCTGGAGCCCGCTGGCGCAGGGCGGCAAAGACGTCTTTGATCAAAAGATTATCCGCGATCTCGCGGAGAAATATGGCAAATCACCGGCGCAGATTGTCATCCGCTGGCATCTGGATAGCGGCCTGGTGGTTATTCCGAAATCAGTCACCCCTGCGCGTATCGCAGAAAACTTTAACGTCTGGGACTTCCGCCTGGATAAAGATGAATTAGGCGAAATCGCAAAGCTCGATCAGGGCAAACGTCTGGGACCAGACCCGGACCAGTTCGGCGGTTAACCCCTTCTCTCCTGCCCGACCTCTCGTCGGGCCTTTACTGATTTGAATTTCGACGTAGACCACGTGCACAGCTAATTGAGTCCCATGCGATCTGCCCCACTGGAAGCCGATTGAATCGCAGCAGAACCAATTTTTCGAGCAGTATGAAGGATATCTGTCGTCACACGATCATGAACGGGCGGATGATGCAAAACTGGCCGCATTAGCGGCCAGAATTCGTGAGGCATAATTACTGAACACTTCCGCCAGATGGCACCTTATCCGGCCGACGGTCTTTCAGGCCCGGTAAACATTTCACTCCCGGGCAAGACAGATTAGCGCCCTGCTACTTTCCCACGTTTTTTGTTCGCGGCAGGCGTCTGGCGCTGATGCGCCACAGGCGTGTGCTTGGTCAACGCCGGACGGGTATGACGGTTCTGGCGACGCGCTTCGCGCATCTCTTCCAGCGTAGGCGCCGGAACCAGACATTCGCGACGACCACCGATCAGATGCTTTTTCCCCATATCTTCCAGCGCCTGGCGGATTAACGGCCAGTTGGCTGGGTCGTGGTAACGCAGCAGCGCTTTATGCAGACGACGCTGTTTATCACCTTTCGGCACCACCACGTCTTCACTCTTGTAACCAATTTTACCCAGCGGGTTTTTCCCGGTGTAATACATGGTTGTGGAGTTCGCCAATGGTGAAGGATAGAAGTTCTGCACCTGATCCAGACGGAAACGACGTTGCTTCAGCCACAGCGCCAGATTCACCATATCCTCGTCACGCGTCCCAGGATGCGCAGAAATAAAGTACGGGATCAGGTACTGCTCTTTACCGGCCTGTTTAGAGTAGGTGTCGAACAATTCCTTAAAGCGATCGTAGCTGCCCATCCCCGGCTTCATCATCTTCGACAGCGGGCCTTCTTCAGTATGCTCTGGCGCAATCTTCAGATAGCCGCCCACGTGGTGGGTCGCCAGCTCTTTGATATAGCGCGGATCTTCAACCGCGATGTCATAGCGCACACCTGAAGCGATAAGGATCTTTTTAATGCCTTTCAAATCACGCGCACGGCGATAGAGGTTAATCGTCGGCTCGTGGTTGGTATCCATATGCGGACAAATATCCGGGTAGGCGCATGACAAACGACGGCAGGTTTGCTCCGCACGCGGTGACTTACAGCGCAGCATATACATGTTCGCCGTTGGGCCGCCGAGATCGGAAATCACGCCGGTAAAGCCCGGAACGGTGTCGCGAATAGCTTCGATTTCATTGATGATCGAATCTTCAGAGCGGCTCTGGATAATGCGGCCTTCGTGCTCGGTGATCGAACAGAACGAGCAGCCGCCAAAACAGCCACGCATAATGTTGATCGAGAAACGGATCATCTCGTAGGCCGGAATGCGGCTGTCGCCATACGCCGGATGCGGCACGCGCTTGTACGGCAGCGCAAAGACGCTGTCCATTTCTTCGGTAGAGAGCGGAATGGCTGGCGGGTTGATCCAGATGTAGCGATCGCCATGCTTTTGCATCAGCGCGCGCGCACAGCCTGGGTTGGTTTCGTGGTGCAGGATACGCGACGCATGTGCATACAGCACTTTATCGCCCTTCACTTTTTCGAAGGACGGCAGCAGCACGTAGGTTTTTTCCCACGGTTTCGGGCGCGGCGGCTGTACGGTTACCGCTTTCGCTTCCTGCTTTTTCGGGGCGACAGGTTTGTTGTCGGCACACGGCAGATCCTCGCCGTATGGATGCGGGATCGGGTCAATTTTGCCCGGCGTGTCGAGACGCGTGGAATCCACCCCACTCCAGCCCGGCAGCGCTTCTTTAACCATAATCGCGGTGTTACGCACGTCGCGGATCTGATCGATAGTTTCACCCATCGCCAGACGATGCGCCACTTCCACCAGCGGACGTTCGCCGTTACCGAACATCAGCATGTCGGCTTTTGAATCCACCAGCACGGAGCGACGAACGGTATCAGACCAGTAGTCGTAGTGCGCGGTACGGCGCAGGCTGGCCTCAATACCGCCGAGAATAACCGGCACATCTTTCCATGCTTCCTTACAGCGCTGGGTATAGACCAGCGTCGCGCGGTCCGGGCGTTTGCCCGCCACGTTGTCTGGCGTATAAGCATCGTCATGGCGCAGTCGGCGATCGGCGATATAACGGTTGATCATCGAATCCATGTTGCCCGCGGTTACACCAAAGAACAGGTTCGGTTTACCCAAACGCATAAAATCGTCTTTGTTGTTCCACTCCGGCTGGGCGATAATCCCAACACGAAAGCCCTGCGCTTCCAGCATACGGCCGCAAATTGCCATGCCAAAGCTGGGATGATCGACGTATGCATCACCGGTAACCAGAATGATGTCGCAGCTATCCCAGCCAAGTTGGTCCATTTCGTCGCGTGACATCGGCAAAAATGGTGCCGGGCCAAAACAGGCAGCCCAGTATTGCGGCCAGGAGAAAAGGTCTCTGTCCGGCTGGATCAGGGATATTGCGCTCATAGTGCTTCCAAAAATGGTAAAAAAATAATCAAAGGCCGGGGATTATACGCTGTATGTCGGCAAGAAATGAAGTGGAGTCTGAGTCGGACAAGTAGAAAGTGATTTAAATTGTTAAATTTTACGACGCCCATTTTTATCATTCATAATTAACACCATGCCGGCCAGCTGAGATAACTCTTTTTCGGCGGGGGATTTTTCATTGCGACTCAACGATTCACTGCATATTTCCCAGTTACGGGTAGTTGTTCACCTGTGCGGATTTCTGGTTCTTCTCTACAGCTTCTCCATGCTGCCGCCGATGACCATTGCTCTGTTAAATAAAGAGCGGAGCTTTTTCGCTTTTTTCAGCACATTTATGACGTTCTTTACCCTCGGCGGTGGAGCGTGGCTGGCAACCAAACATGCAGGAATTCAACTACGAACCCGGGATGGCTTCGTCATTATCGTCCTGTTCTGGCTGCTGTTTTCGTTTATCAGCGCCATGCCGATGTGGATGGACGATGGCTTAAATCTCTCCTTTGCCGATGCCCTGTTCGAAGGGGTTTCCGGGATAACCACCACTGGCGCTACGGTAATTGACGACGTCAGCGCCTTGCCGAAATCGTATCTGTATTATCGGGCTCAGCTCAATTTTATTGGCGGCCTGGGGGTTATTGTCCTTGCCGTGGCGGTATTACCCCTGCTGGGTATTGGTGGTATGAAGCTGTATCAGTCTGAAATGCCAGGTCCCTTTAAAGAAGAACGCCTCACGCCAAGGCTTGCTGATACCGCACGTACGCTGTGGCTGACCTACGTCATTCTCGGCCTTATTTGTACTCTGGCCTACTGGATTGCCGGGATGTCGTTTTTCGATGCCTTATGCCACGGGCTGTCGACGGTCTCTCTCGGCGGATTTTCCACCCGTAGTGAGAGCATCGGGTTTTATAACAGCCACGCTATTGAGTTAGTCGCCGGACTGTTTTCACTGCTATCTGCGTTTAACTTCACCCTCTGGTACGTAGCTATTGTGAAACGTACCTTTAAGCCCTTTCGTCGTAATGCCGAGCTGCGTTTCTTTCTGCTTATTGCGCTGGTTGTCACCCTGATCGCCACCTGGCAGGTCTGGCGGGCGGGTATGTACGGGATAACGGACAGCCTGGTGCATGCCTTTTTTCTGGCCAGCCCCATGCTGACAGATAATGGCCTGTCGACGGCGGATTATGCGCAGTGGCCTTCGCACACGATCTTCATGCTGCTCAGCGCCAGTTTCTTCGGCGGTTGTGTCGGCTCGACCTGCGGGGGGATTAAGGTGCTGCGTTTTTTGATTATGTTCAAGCAATGCCGTCAGGAGTTACATCAGCTCGCGCATCCTCGCGCCCTGCTGAATATCAAAGTGGGCAATAACGTGGTAAGCGACCGAGTAGTGCGTTCGGTATGGAGCTTTTTCTTTCTCTACGTTTTATTTACCAGCTTTTTTATCTGGGCGCTCAATCTGATGGGCTACGATCTCTTCTCCTCTTTCGCCACCGTTGCCGCCTGCATCAATAACATGGGGCTGGGATTTGGCATCACCGCAACGACGTTTGGCACCTTAAACGAGGAGGCAAAACTTCTGATGTGCGCGGCCATGATCATGGGGCGTCTGGAGATTTACCCCATACTGATCCTGTTCTCGCGCATGTTCTGGCGGGCGTAACGGAAACTCCGGCGCATTACGGCGCCGGGTTCACCAATATCTGTCCGATCGAACCACGATCCGCCATTTCCAGCGTCTGACTGTTAAAGTAGAACGGGAAATGAGCCCAGGAAGGTTGTCCATAGTAGACCAGTAATTCAACCTGGCCGTCGACCCAGACGGTATCTTTCCAGCCCCGGTCTTCCGGGAACGGCATTGCGCCATTCACATTACGGATCAGGAACGAGACGCCTTCGATATGGAAAGACTGAGGCATATCCGCTCGTACCGTCCAGCGCTCCCAGGAGCCCTGCTGAGCGGTAATATCCATGCGGTTGACGTCCCACAGCTGACCGTTGATGCCGGGATCGTCATCCAGACTGATATCACGGCTGCGAATCGGTGAACCACTGAGGATTTCCGTTGGCAGCAGGCGCATTGGCAGACTGTCGGTCACCAGCGGCAGGAGACCGGTCGGGCGCAGCGTCAATACCAGCGTGGAGATGAGAATACTGGAAGGCTCAAAGAATCCGCGGATCCTGTCGACAATGCTGGCCGCCTCACCACAGGTGATAGAGACCTCATTTCCGTTAGTCATATCCACCAGGATCTCACGGCGCTCGCCAGGCGCCAGCGAGAGCTGCTTCACCGAAACGGGCGCAGGTAAAAAGCCCTGATCGCTGGAAATCACATGCAGCGCGCGGCCATCGCTCATTTGCAACTGGTAACGACGTGAGTTTGAAGCGTTCAGCAAACGCAAACGCACCCAGCCGCGAGAGACTTCGACATACGGGCTTTGCGCCCCGTTGACCAGCAGGGTATCACCGACAAAACCACCGCTGCCGGGTTCGCTATATTCCGGCGTACCAAAGTTGTCCAGACGCTTGTCCTGGATAATGATCGGAAAATCATCCACGCCGTAGTGGTTGGGAATAGACAGTGATTTACTCACTTCATCTTCAATCAGCCACATTCCGGCAAGACCGTTATAAACCTGCTGGGCAGTACGATTTGGCGTATTGGCGTAATACCACAGCGTAGCGGCATTCTGACGAATCGGCAGCACTGGTGCCCAGTCTGCATTAGGGGACATCATGCGCGCCGGGCCGCCCATCAGCGGGCCTGGCACCTGTAATCCAGCGACAGTCATCGAGACATTTTCAGTCAGACGGTTGCTGTAGATAAGCTTGACGTCATCCCCTTTCCAGACGCGGATCGTCGGTCCCAGGTAGCGACCGTTAATCCCCCAGACAGGTGCGCGCGTGCCTTGCGTGAAGGACCAGTGGGCGCGTTGCAGCGTCATAAATAACGGCTGCCCCCGACGGGACTCCAGCAGCGGAGGTACGGGTAACGGTTGTTGCTGACCGGCAGCATTAGCCTTCAGCGGAACAGCACCTGCACACAGTGCGATCCCCGATGCCTGAATGAACTGACGCCGACTGAATGACATATAAACTCCATGAAAAACTGGCGATTAACACGCAGGAAATCTTTTCCTGTAACAAACCCGAATTGCGCGGATTAAACCTTACCGGCGGCTTCCCGCTCAGCAACTTCTTTATCGAGTTCTGCGATTTTTTGTTCCATCAGCGTACGGCAATGCGCTGCCAGTTCACGAACCTGATCTTTCCCAAAGTGGCTAATATCTACCGGCGGCAACATCTCTACAATCGCCAGACCATTATTGAGTCGGTTGAGTTTTATCTTATTCGAGGTGGTTGAAACGCACACCGGAATAACCGGGACACCCGCCGCAATCGCCGCATGAAACGCGCCGGTTTTAAACGGCAGCAGACCGCGACCACGGCTGCGCGTTCCTTCCGGGAACATCCAGATAGAAATACGACGTTTTTTGAAATGATTCACCACCGCCGCAATGGTGCTGTGCGCTTTGGTACGGTTGTTTCTGTCAATCAGCAGGTTGCCGGTTAACCAGTACAGCAGCCCGAAGAATGGGATCCACAACAGGCTTTTTTTACCTACCGTCACCGTCGGCGGCTGAACAATATTCGCAGCGGTAACCATGTCATAGTTGTTCTGATGATTACAAATATAGATAGCATTACCATAGTTCTGCGCGTCTGCCGGCATGCGGCACTCAACCTTCAGGCCATAAAGGGGAGCCAGGCGGCCAAACATATGACCGAACGTTGCGACGTGTTTTGGATTTCGTGGGCTGAACAGACAGTATATGCAACCGAAAATACAGACCAGAACGCAGTAAATAACAGTAATGATTAAACGAAAAATATATAGCATAACAACCTCTGAGGCCTAAGAGCCTGGCATTTTACGTCACCTGATTCATCACGCAGTATCAGGTTAGGGCTTTGTTAAGGGCGGCTCTCTGGAAAAGCGTATTGTTAATCGCAACGCACGAATAAACAACGGTTTCACGGGAATTTTTAACGTTGGCTCTCCCCGGGCTAAAACAGGGAGAGCCGGACGGTAGCGTTATTCTTCGCTGTCGCCGTGACTGGCGCGTCGAGGCGAGTCAATGTCAATGCGATCGATACGCTGCAGACCACGCATTAGCGTACCGCGACGGCCACGCTCGCCGGTCACTTTCTGCAACTCTTCAGGACGCAGTTTAATTTTGCGCTTACCAACGTGGATAGTCAGCGTGCTTTGTGGCGGCAGCACGTAGAGCTGCGCCAGGCCATCTTCACCTTTCGCCGCTTCCGCTGAAGGGATATTGATAATCTTGTTCCCTTTGCCTTTTGACAATTGCGGCAAATCGCTTACCGGGAACATCAACATGCGACCAGCTTGGGTGATTGCCAGCAGCATATCGGTTTCATCTTCAATCACAACCGGCGGCATAACGCGCGAATTTTCTGGCAGCGTAATCAATGCCTTACCAGCACGGTTACGAGCTACCAGGTCGTTGAAGGTGCAGACAAAACCGTAACCCGCATCGGATGCCATCAGCAGTTTCTGATCGTCGCCTTCCATCAGCATGTGCTCAACCGTCGCGCCCGGCGGCAGCGTGAGCTTCCCGGTCAGCGGTTCACCCTGTCCACGCGCCGACGGCAGCGTAATCGGGTCGATGGCGTAGCTGCGTCCGGTCGAGTCCACGAACACCACTGGCTGGTTGCTCTTACCCTTCACCGCAGACTTAAAGCTGTCGCCCGCTTTATAGCTTAATCCCGGCGCATCAATGTCGTGGCCTTTCGCGCTACGCACCCAACCACTCTGGGACAGCACAATGGTCACTGGCTCTGACGGCAGCATGTCGTGCTCGCTCATCGCCTTCGCTTCTTCACGTTCCTGCAGCGGAGAGCGGCGTTCGTCGCCATAGGCCTCGGCATCAGCCTGCAGCTCTTTCTTCAGCAGGTTACTCATTTTACGCTCGGAAGCCAGAATGCCTTGCAGCTGATCGCGCTCTTTCGCCAGCTCATCCTGCTCGCCGCGGATTTTCATCTCTTCGAGTTTGGCAAGGTGGCGCAATTTCAGCTCAAGAATGGCTTCAGCCTGGGTTTCAGAAATGCCAAACCGCGACATCAGCTCGGGCTTAGGTTCATCCTCATGACGAATAATTTCGATCACTTCGTCAATGTTGAGGAACGCCACCAGCAAACCTTCAAGGATATGCAGGCGTTTAAGCACTTTTTCCAGACGATAGTTCAGGCGACGACGTACGGTATCGCGGCGAAACGCCAGCCATTCGGTGAGAATCTCCAGCAGATTTTTCACCGCTGGACGACCATCAAGACCGATCATATTCAGATTGATGCGGTAGCTTTTTTCCAGATCGGTGGTGGCAAACAGGTGGTTCATCACCTGCTCCATATCCACACGATTGGAGCGCGGGACAATCACCAGACGGGTCGGGTTTTCGTGATCCGATTCGTCGCGCAGGTCGTCTACCATCGGCAGCTTTTTATTGCGCATTTGAGCGGCGATCTGCTCCAGCACTTTTGCCCCGGAAACCTGATGCGGCAGTGCGGAAATCACCACCGCGCCGTCTTCTTTCGTCCATACCGCACGCATACGTACGGAGCCACGTCCGTTTTCGTAAATCTTACGAATCTCCGCCCGCGAGGTAATGATCTCCGCTTCGGTCGGGTAGTCCGGCCCCTGCACGATGTCCAGCAACTGATCCAGCGTCGTTTTCGGCTGCTCAATCAGGGTAATCGCCGCTTTCGCCACTTCACGCAGGTTGTGTGGCGGAATGTCCGTCGCCATACCAACGGCAATACCGGTCGTGCCGTTCAACAGAATATTTGGCAGACGCGCAGGCAGCATCTTCGGCTCCTGCATGGTGCCGTCGAAGTTTGGCACCCAGTCCGACGTTCCCTGGCCAAGTTCACCCAGCAGAACTTCCGCATATTTAGACAGGCGGGATTCGGTATAACGCATCGCCGCGAAGGATTTCGGATCGTCCGGCGCCCCCCAGTTCCCCTGCCCGTCGACCAACGGATAACGGTAAGAGAACGGCTGCGCCATCAGTACCATCGCTTCATAACAAGCGCTGTCGCCGTGTGGGTGGTATTTACCCAGTACGTCACCGACGGTACGGGCGGATTTTTTAAATTTGGCGCTGGCATTCAGCCCCAGTTCGGACATCGCGTACACGATGCGACGCTGAACGGGTTTCAAACCATCGCCAATAAACGGCAACGCCCTGTCCATGATGACGTACATGGAGTAGTTCAGATAGGCGGTTTCCGTGAATTCATGCAGCGCCAGGCGCTCTGCCATATCGCTCATTAATCGTGGTTCCTCAACTTTGTACCCCTCTATTGAAGGGCAATATTGCCGCAGATACTACCCTATCTGGCGTGTTGAGTCACAAAGAAAAGGGCCACGAGTGCGGCCCTGATGGGGATTATTTGGCAACTTTGGTAATCTGTTTCACGTCGATTTCAACGGAGTTCCAGTCTTTATCCACTTCCCCCTGGATTTCAACCACATCCTGTGGTGTGACGGTTACGCCGTTCCAGCGCTTGTGGTCGATATCCACATTCACCGTGCCGGTCGCATCTTTAAACACATACAGGTCGTCGGAAATACGCTCAACGATGTTCCCGCGCAGGGTAACCCAAGTGTCATCACGCAGTGATTTGGCGCTTTCTACCGTCGCGCTGCTACCATTCGGGCCGACAAATCCGCCATTTTGGCTTTGCGTGGTGGTTGTCGGTCCAGAGAAACCGCCCTGCTGCGCTGCCAGAACAGGTGCGGAACACAGTGCCATTACAGCAACCATTGCAGCTAATTTTTTCATCGTCATGTCTCCCTTTCATTTTGGTTTACGACTATTAAATAAGTTAATCCTTAACAAGTTCTTAAGGCAAAAAAAGATACTTTTTTTGCTGTACAGAGGCTGTAGTCACAAGGTTTACTGACGCTAATGAGAGCGGCTGCAGGGAAGAACATATGCGTATTTTACTGATCGAAGATGACACGTTGATCGGCGACGGCCTGAAAACAGGTCTGAGTAAAATGGGTTTCAGCATCGACTGGTTTACCGAGGGTCGCCAGGGGAAAGAAGCGCTCTACAGCGCCCCTTATGATGCGGTGATCCTCGACCTGACGCTGCCAGGCATCGACGGACGGGAGATCTTGCGCGAATGGCGAGCCAACGGGAAGCAGGAGCCAGTGCTGATTCTGACCGCTCGCGACGCGCTGGCGGAACGCGTTGAGGGTCTGCGTCTCGGCGCGGATGACTATCTGTGCAAACCCTTTGCGCTGATCGAAGTTGCCGCCAGGCTGGAGGCGCTGGTGCGCCGTGCCAGCGGCCAGGCGAGCAACATATTGCGCCATGGCCAGGTGACGCTTGATCCCGGCGCGCTGGTTGCCACGTCGGCAGATGAGCCTTTGTCTCTCAAACCCAAAGAGTTCGCTCTACTGGAGCTGCTGATGCGCAATAAGGGTCGCGTCCTGCCCCGCAAACTGATTCAAGAAAAACTGTATACCTGGGACGAAAACGTCTCCAGCAATGCGATTGAAGTACACGTCCATCACTTACGCCGTAAGCTCGGCAGCGACTTTATCCGTACCGTGCATGGCATTGGCTACACCCTGGGTGACGCATGAAACTCACACAACGCCTCAGCCTGCGCGTCAGGCTAACGCTTATTTTTCTGATTCTGGCATCAGCAACCTGGGCCGTTTCCAGCTTTGTAGCCTGGAAGCAGACCACCGACAATGTCGATGAGCTGTTTGATACCCAACTGATGCTGTTCGCCAAGCGGCTCAGTACGCTGGATATCAGCGACGTCACCACCTCAAGCAATATGGCTCGCACGCCGAAGAAGCTCAAGCACGGCCATATTGATGACGACGCGCTGACGTTTGCCATCTTCACCATCGACGGCAAAATGGTATTGCACGATGGCGACAACGGCCAAGATATTCCCTACAGCTACACCCACGAAGGCTTTACCGATGGCCAACTCAAGGGGGACAACGACGCATGGCGTTTTCTGTGGCTGAATTCCGCTGACGGCAAATACCGCATTGTGGTAGGCCAGGAGTGGGAGTATCGAGAGGATATGGCGCTGTCGATCGTCACCGCCCAGTTAACACCGTGGTTGATTGCGCTGCCGCTGATGTTGCTAATCCTGGTGGTCATGATTAGCCGTGAACTCAGGCCGCTAAAAAAACTGGCGCAAGCTCTGCGCTGGCGCTCACCGGAATCGGAGGAGCCGCTCGACCCGAAAGGTGTGCCAAGCGAAGTGCGCCCGTTGGTTGAATCGCTCAATCAGTTGTTTACTCGCACCCATTCCATGATGGTTCGCGAACGGCGTTTCACTTCTGATGCTGCCCACGAGCTGCGCAGCCCGTTGACCGCGCTGAAAGTACAAACGGAAGTGGTGCAACTGTCAGATGACGACCCGCAAACGCGGGAAAAAGCGCTGGTACAGTTGCATGCGGGAATTGAACGCGCCACCCGACTGGTCGATCAGTTACTGACGCTTTCACGCCTCGACTCCCTCGACAATCTTCAGGATGTGGCGGAAATCTCGCTGGAGGAGCTTTTGCAATCCGCGGTGATGGATATCTACCATCCAGCCCAGCAGGCGCATATCGACGTGCGTTTGCAGATTAACGCGCACAACATCATGCGCACAGGACAGCCGCTGTTACTGAGCCTGATGGTACGAAATCTGCTGGATAATGCGATCCGCTACAGCCCGCGGGGTAGCATTGTGGAAGTGACGCTCAACGCCCGTAATTTTAGCGTCAAGGATAATGGTCCTGGCGTTGCGCCAGAGGTCCTTACGCACATCGGGGAACGCTTTTATCGTCCACCGGGACAAAGCGTGACCGGCAGCGGTCTCGGCCTATCGATCGTCCGCCGTATCGCAATATTGCATGGAATGTCAGCCTCGTTTGGCAACGCTCCGCAAGGTGGCTTTGAAGCGAAGGTCAGTTGGTAATTGCGTTATTATTGCTCAAATAGCAAAAGACTTTGCACATTTTGCTAATTTCACCGCGTCGCTGGTAGGGGTAAAATCGTCTTCAAACGTATTTCCCTGAGGACACAAAATGAGCAACATTCTGATTATCAATGGTGCGAAAAAATTCGCCCACTCCAACGGTCAGTTAAACGACACCCTGACCGAGGTCGCGGATGGCCTTCTGCGCGACCTCGGGCATGATGTTAAAGTCGTGCGCGCCGACAGCGACTATGACATTCCTGATGAAGTACAGAACTTCGTCTGGGCCGATGTGGTTATCTGGCAAATGCCTGGCTGGTGGATGGGTGCGCCGTGGACCGTGAAAAAATACATTGATGACGTGTTTACCGAAGGTCACGGTACGCTGTACGCCAGCGATGGTCGCACGCGTTCAGATGCGTCTAAAAAATACGGCTCCGGTGGGCTGATTCAGGGCAAAAAATACATGCTGTCACTGACCTGGAACGCACCGATGGAAGCTTTCACTGAAAAAGATCAGTTCTTCCATGGCGTTGGCGTTGATGGCGTTTATCTCCCGTTCCATAAAGCAAACCAGTTCCTGGGAATGGAAGCGCTGCCGACCTTTATCACCAATGACGTGATTAAAATGCCGGACGTCCCGCGTTATATCGCAGAATATCGCAAGCATCTGAGCGAAATTTTTGGTTAACTGGTAACCTGGAATTAGAAGGAGTTAACCATGCTTACCGTTATTGCAGAAATCCGTACACGTCCAGGTCAACATCACCGCCAGGCGGTACTGGATCAATTCGCTAAAATCGTTCCAACCGTATTGAAAGAAGAAGGCTGCCACGGCTACGCGCCGATGGTCGATCATGCTGCTGGCGTTAGTTTTCAGACCACAGCCCCGGACTCAATCGTGATGGTTGAACAGTGGGAAAGCATTGCGCATCTTGAAGCGCATTTGCAGACACCGCATATGAAAGCCTATAGCGAAGCCGTGAAAGGCGACGTGCTGGACATGAGTATTCGTATTCTGGAGTCTGGCATTTAAGATTGTCGATTTGCCGGATAACGCCATAAACAGACGTATCCGGCTTATATTGCAATCCTCAGGCCTGGTAAGCCCAGCGTCACCAGGCATTCACGGTCAATTACCCTTCGAGATCCGCCAGGTCGCCTTTCTCCTGCAACCAGTTACGGCGATCTTCAGAACGCTTCTTGGCCAGCAGCATATCCATCATTGCGTTGGTACGCTGATCGTCTTCGTCATCGATGATGAGCTGCACCAGGCGGCGGGTGTTCGGATCCAGCGTGGTTTCACGCAGCTGCATCGGGTTCATTTCACCCAGACCTTTAAAGCGCTGCACGTTCGGCTTGCCTTTCTTGCGTTTTAACTGCTCCAGCACGCCCGCTTTCTCTTCTTCCGTCAGCGCGTAATACACCTCTTTACCGAGGTCGATACGGTATAACGGCGGCAGCGCCACATAGACGTGACCGTGTTTCACCAGCGTACGGAAGTGTTTCACAAACAGCGCGCACAGCAGCGTGGCGATGTGCAAACCATCAGAATCCGCATCCGCCAGAATACAGATCTTACCGTAGCGCAGCTGGCTCAGATCATCACTGTCCGGATCGATGCCGATCGCCACCGAAATATCGTGAACTTCCTGCGAGGCCAACACTTCATCGGAAGAGACTTCCCAGGTGTTGAGGATCTTACCTTTCAGCGGCATGATCGCCTGATATTCACGATCGCGCGCCTGTTTAGCCGATCCGCCCGCCGAGTCACCTTCGACGAGGAACAGTTCGGTGCGATTAAGATCCTGTGCGGTACAATCCGCCAGTTTACCCGGCAACGCCGGACCGCTGGTCAACTTTTTACGCACCACTTTTTTCGCGGCCCGCAGACGACGCTGGGCGCTGGAAATCGCCATCTCAGCCAGCAGTTCGGCTGATTGCACGTTCTGGTTCAGCCACAGGCTGAAAGCATCTTTCACCACGCCAGAGACGAATGCCGCGCACTGCCGCGAAGAGAGGCGCTCTTTGGTTTGTCCGGCAAACTGCGGATCCTGCATTTTTACCGACAGCACGTAAGCACAGCGATCCCAGATATCTTCCGCCGACAGCTTCACACCGCGCGGCAGAATATTGCGGTATTCACAGAACTCGCGCATTGCATCCAGCAGACCCTGGCGCAGGCCGTTAACGTGCGTACCGCCCTGCATGGTTGGGATCAGGTTAACATAGCTTTCAGTCAGCAGCTCGCCGCCTTCCGGCAGCCAGAGCAGCGCCCAGTCCACGGTTTCTGTTTCACCGCTGAAATTACCGATAAACGGTTTTTCCGGCAGCGTCGGCAAGCCATTCACCGCTTCGCTCAGATAGTCATTCAGGCCATCCTGGTAGCACCAGCGCTGTTCACTGTTATTGACCTCATCCTTAAAGGTGATCTCAACGCCTGGGCACAGCACCGCTTTGGCTTTCAGTACGTGCGTTAAGCGCGAAACGGAAAAACGCGGGCTGTCAAAGAAGCTTTCATCCGGCCAGAAGTGCACGCTGGTTCCGGTATTGCGTTTACCGCAGGTACCGACAACCTGTAAATCTTGCACCTTATCGCCGTTCTCAAACGCGATGTTGTACACCTGCCCGTCGCGGCGCACGTTCACTTCCACACGCTTCGACAGGGCGTTGACCACGGAGATCCCCACCCCATGTAAACCACCAGAGAACTGATAGTTTTTGTTGGAGAACTTACCGCCTGCGTGCAGACGACAGAGGATCAGCTCTACCGCCGGAACGCCCTCTTCAGGGTGAATGTCTACCGGCATGCCGCGGCCATCATCAATAACTTCCAGAGACTGGTCGGCATGTAAAATCACGTCCACGCGTTTTGCGTGGCCCGCCAGTGCTTCATCCACACTGTTATCAATCACTTCCTGTCCAAGATGGTTCGGACGGGTTGTATCGGTGTACATCCCCGGGCGACGGCGTACCGGCTCAAGCCCAGTGAGTACCTCAATGGCATCAGCGTTATAAGTTTGCGTCATGGTTTAAATAAGCAATTCGAATTGATCGTCAGAAACTGTGCAGTCCAAGGAAATCGACAATCGGGTTGAAATAATCTTCGAAGCCCGTGAATGCGTGGTTTCCGCCCTCAATAACTGTCTGGCGGCAGGAGGCGTAATACGCCACCGCCTGGCGGTAGTCCAACACTTCATCGCCCGTTTGTTGAAGCAGCCAGATCAAATCCGGCGCTTCCAGCGGGTCAATCTGCATGACTTTAAGATCGTAAATATGGCGTGACTCTAGCACATATTGCTGCCCCGTGTAGGGGTTCTCGTTTTGACCGAGATAGTCGACCAGCAGTTCATAAGGTCGGACAGCAGGGTTCACCACCACCGCGGGCAGCATAAAACATTGCGACAGCCAGGTGGCGTAATAGCCTCCTAGCGAGGAACCGACAATTCCCAGCGACTCTCCGCCATGTTCAAGAATGATCGATTCCAGCATCTCTGCGGCCTGGGCCGGATACGGTGGCAACTGGGGTACGATCATCTCAATGTGCGGATGATGCTCCGCCAGCCAGTTTTTCAGCAAACATGCCTTCGCCGAACGAGGAGAACTATTAAATCCGTGAAGATAAAGAAGCGTAGACATCAGTAGCCTTCTGAAGCGGTATCAGGGTGGAACCGATTACCCTGCAGACGGCGCACCTGAGTCTGCAACGTCCCGTCAGCAAAAAGCTCCAGCGTCCGCCAGCCTGGGCTGATGGTATCTAACGTGAAGTTGGAACAGTGTGGCTTAAACTGCACACAGGTCGACGGCGTCGCCAGCAGGCGGCGTCCGTTCCAGTCCAAATCCAGTTCCTGATGAATATGCCCACACAACAAATACTTGGCACGAGGATAATTCACCAGCACGTTATCCAGCTCTGCGGCATTACGCAGGCTATGCTGATCGAGCCAGCTACAACCTGCTGGCAGAGGATGATGATGCAGAAGCAGCAAAGTATTGCGCTCAGGCGCATCGGCAAGTTTACGTTCCAGCCATTCGAGCTGAAATTCGCTTAATTCACCGTGGGGAACGCCGAACACCTGGCTGTCCAGCAACAGGATTTGCCACTGTTCACCAATAAAGACGCGTTTAGCGGGTGAGATCCCCGCGTCCTGTAGCGCGCTGTACATTGCCGGCTGAAAATCGTGATTGCCCGGTAGCCAAACGCAGGGCGCACGAAAGCTTGCGATGCCCTCAGCAAAATGCTGATAGGCCGCAGCGGATTGGTCCTGCGCCAAATCACCAGTCGCGACGATCAGATCGTATTCAGGCGACTCTGCATGTATTGCATCCAGTACGGATTGATAGCTGTCCCAGGTGTTTACACCCAGCAGCGTTTCATGCTTTTCGGCAAACAGGTGAGTGTCTGTAATTTGTAAGATCCTGACTCTGGCCTCACCAGCCAAAGGAAGGGTTAACAGGCTTTCCAAATGGTGTCCTTAGGTTTCACGACGCTAATAAACCGGAATCGCCATCGCTCCATGTGCTAAACAGTACCGTAACCAGTCGGCCAGAAACTGATTAATTTGATGCTTTTCGTCGCGTTGATGCAACTTTTTATTTGGATAATCATACCGCGCTTTGAAGCGAAAGATCTGCTGACTCGAACACACTTCGGCCACCCTCGCGTCATGATACAGGCGGACTGTCAATGACGGCAGGCTCCAGTAAGTGACCGCGGGTGCCGTTTGTTCGATCGCGACAAGCGTAGTGTATCGGGTCGATTCAACGATCGTTAACCGATATTGTGCGTTTGCGACCTGATAGCTCACTGTTTCATCGGCTGCGTCATTACGCGGCAGCAGACGGCGCAATTGCGAATAGTTGGTTTCGCACAGGCGCATCATTTCAGGGAAGTCAGGTGTGTAACGCTTCATTTTTTCCACTCAGTTTTTAACTCTTGATAGTGCAGCTGTAACCATTGCAAGGCGATGACAGAAGCCGCGTTGTCGATTTTCCCCTCTTCAACCCATTGATAAGCCTGCTCCCGGCTCACCACATGAACACGAATATCTTCGTTTTCATCAGCCAGACCGTGGATCCCGCTCGCGGTCGTGGCGTCCACTTCGCCAACTAAAATAGACAGGCGCTCACTGGTGCCGCCAGGGCTTGCCAGATAGCTCAGAACGGGCTTGGTACGTTTAACTTCCAGCCCGGCCTCTTCCATCGCTTCACGACGAGCCACATCCTCAACGGTTTCGCCCTCTTCAATCATTCCAGCCACCATTTCCAGGAGCCACGGGCTTTCGCTGGTATCAAACGCCGCGATACGGATCTGCTCGACCAGAACAACTTCGTCCCGCTCAGGGTCAAAGGGTAGCAAGACTGCCGCGTGTCCGCGCTCAAAAATTTCGCGCTTTACCTCACCGCTCATACCACCGTTAAACAGGCGATGGCGGAACCGATAAAGATCCAGTGAAAAAAAACCGCGGTATAGCGTTTCTCGTGCAATAATTTCTACATCATTTTTAGTGAAAGTCATTGGCAAGTTGTCTGGTTTACGCATTGTGCTGTCCTGAAACCAATAGTGATTAAAATGTGAATTTCAAGGTCGTTTGACTGATGTTTGAACGCCCTTGTGTTAAATTGATGCAAATTAACGCCGTATGGCACGTAACGCCAACTTTTTGAAGTGGCGGATTCTGCTAGAATCAGCAAATATTTTTACAATTTGATCAGCGCTAAATACTGCTTCACAACAAGGAATGCAAATGAAGAAATTGCTCCCCATCCTTATCGGCCTGAGCCTGTCGGGGTTCACTACTTTGAGCCAGGCAGAAAACCTGATGCAGGTTTATCAGCAAGCACGCCTGAGCAACCCGGAATTGCGTAAATCCGCCGCCGATCGCGATGCTGCATTCGAAAAAATTAACGAAGCGCGTAGCCCATTACTGCCGCAACTAGGTTTAGGTGCCGATTACACCTACAGCAATGGCTACCGTGATGCAAATGGCGTCAACTCCAACGCAACCAGCGCGTCATTACAATTGACTCAGACGCTGTTCGACATGTCTAAATGGCGTGCCCTGACGCTGCAAGAAAAATCAGCAGGCATCCAGGACGTAACGTATCAGACCGATCAGCAAACGCTGATCCTGAATACCGCTACCGCTTATTTTAACGTACTGAACGCGATTGACGTGCTGTCTTACACTCAGGCACAGAAAGATGCGGTCTATCGTCAGTTAGATCAGACCACACAGCGTTTTAACGTGGGCCTGGTCGCCATCACTGACGTACAGAACGCCCGTTCACAATACGATACCGTACTGGCGAACGAAGTTACCGCGCGTAACAATCTCGACAACGCGGTAGAACAGCTGCGCCAGGTGACCGGTAACTACTACCCGGAACTGGCTTCGCTGAACGTTGATGGCTTTAAAACCAACAAACCGCAGGCGGTGAACGCGCTGCTGAAAGAAGCAGAAAACCGCAACCTCTCATTATTGCAGGCGCGTTTGAGCCAGGATCTGGCGCGTGAACAGATTCGTCTGGCGCAGGATGGTCACTTACCGACGCTGGGTTTGACCGCCTCTACCGGCGTTTCTGACACCTCCTACAACGGGTCGAAAACCAACACCTCCCAGTATGACGACAGCAACATGGGCCAGAACAAAATCGGTCTGAACTTCTCGCTGCCGCTGTACCAGGGTGGGATGGTTAACTCGAAGGTGAAACAAGCGCAGTACAACTTTGTTGGCGCGAGCGAGCAACTGGAAAGCGCGCACCGCAGCGTGGTGCAAACCGTGCGTTCTTCGTTCAACAACATTAATGCTTCTATCAGTAGCATTAACGCGTACAAACAAGCGGTTGTCTCTGCCCAAAGCTCTTTAGATGCGATGGAAGCAGGCTATTCCGTAGGTACCCGTACCATCGTGGATGTGTTGGATGCCACCACCACGCTGTACAACGCCAAGCAGCAACTGGCGAATGCGCGTTATACCTATCTTATCAACCAGCTTAACGTCAAATCTGCGCTCGGTACGCTGAACGAGCAGGATCTGGTGGCGCTGAATAATACGCTGGGTAAACCGATCCCGACTTCTCCGGATAGCATCGCGCCGCAAAATCCGCAGCAAGATGCCGCTGTGAATGACTTTAACAGCAACGGCAATATGCCTGCGGCTCAACCAACGGCTGCACGTTCAACCAGCAGCAACGGTAACAACCCGTTCCGTAACTGATGCTGATGACGGGGCTTCGGCCCCGTCTGAACGTAAGGCAACGTAAAGATCCGCCCCTTCTTCCGCATTCTCGCCTCTTCCCGCTTCAATTTCGACCAGTCATCCTCTATTCTGAGCAGAGTTACCACTGGGTCCTGGAAGACATAAATGAAACGGACAAAATCTATACATCACGCCTCGTTCCGCAAAAGCTGGAGCGCGCGCCACCTGACTCCTGTCGCTCTGGCAGTTACCGCTGTTTTTATGCTCGCGGGCTGTGAAAAGAGTGACGAAACGGTTTCGCTTTATCAGAACGCGGACGACTGCTCTGCAGCTAATCCGGGTAAAAGCGCCGAATGTACCACCGCGTTTAACAATGCGCTGAAAGAAGCTGAACGCACCGCGCCAAAATACGCCACTCGCGAAGACTGTATCGCTGAATTCGGCGAAGGCCAGTGCCAACAGGCACCTGCACAAGCGGGCATGGCGCCGACCGGTGAAGGCCAGGCTCAGGCGCAGAATCAAAGCAGCGGCAGCTTCTGGATGCCGCTGATGGCAGGCTATATGATGGGCCGCATGATGGGTGGCGGTATGGGCGCTCAGCAGCCGCTGTTCAGCTCGAAAAATCCGGCCAGCCCGGCATACGGCAAATATACGGATGCTGGCGGCAAAAACTACGGCGCCGCAACGCCGGGTCGCACCATGACCGTACCGAAAACCGCCATGGCGCCGAAACCGGCTACCACCTCTACCGTAACCCGCGGCGGATTTGGCGAATCTGTGGCTAAACAGAGCACCATGCAGCGTAGCGCAAGCGGTACTACCACTCGTTCAATGGGCGGCTGATCGTCATGGAAAGAGTCAGTATTGTTGAGCGCCCGGACTGGCGCGATAAAGCCACCGAATACGGTTTCAACTTTCACACTATGTACGGCGAGCCGTACTGGTGTGAGGATGCGTATTATAAGCTCACGCTTGCTCAGGTCGAAAAGCTGGAAGATGTCACCGCAGAGCTGCATCAAATGTGCCTCAAAGTGGTGGAAAGGGTCATCGCCAGCGATGAGCTGATGACCAAGTTTCGCATTCCGAAGCATACCTGGGGCTTTGTCCGCCAGTCCTGGCAGACACAGCAACCGTCGCTCTATTCGCGTCTCGATCTGGCGTGGGACGGTACGGGCGAGCCTAAGCTGTTAGAAAACAACGCCGATACGCCAACCTCACTGTACGAAGCTGCGTTTTTCCAGTGGATCTGGCTGGAAGACCAACTCAATGCAGGCAACCTGCCGGAAGGCAGCGATCAATTCAACAGTCTGCAGGAAAAGCTGATCGAGCGTTTCGCCGAGCTGCGTGAGCAGTATGGTTTTCAGTTGCTACATCTGACCTGTTGTCGCGATACGGTGGAAGACCGCGGAACGATCCAGTATCTGCAGGATTGCGCTGCCGAAGCTGAAATCGCCACTGAATTCCTCTATGTCGAAGATATTGGTCTTGGTGAAAAAGGTCAGTTCACGGATATGCAGGATCAGGTCATTGCTAACCTGTTCAAGCTCTATCCGTGGGAATTCATGCTGCGCGAAATGTTCTCCACCAAGCTGGAAGACGCTGGCGTTCGCTGGCTGGAACCAGCCTGGAAGAGCATCATCTCCAACAAAGCGTTATTACCGCTGTTGTGGGAAATGTTCCCGGATCATCCGAATCTGCTGCCTGCGTATTTCGCCGAAGATGACTATCCTCAGATGGATAAATTCGTCGTAAAGCCGATCTTCTCACGTGAAGGCGCGAACGTTTCCATTATCGAAAACGGTAAAACGATCGAAGCAGTGGAAGGGCCGTACGGCGAAGAAGGTATGATCGTGCAGCAATTCCATCAGCTACCGAAGTTTGGCGACAGCTATATGTTGATCGGCAGCTGGCTAATCAACGATCAACCAGCTGGCATTGGCATTCGCGAAGACCGCGCGTTGATCACGCAGGATCTCTCGCGTTTCTATCCGCATATTTTTGTCGAATGACTGAGAGTGCCGGGTGGTAGCTGCGTCTTACCCGGCCTACAGCACGAACTGTAGGCTCGATAAGCGCAGCGCCATCAGGCGCATTTATCATCCGACCTGCACCGACAACATACTCAAACTTCCCATCTCAATCCCGTCAACAGGAATAGTCACCGGCTCTTTGCCGTCCCAGGCACCTAATACGTACAGCAGCGGCAGATAGTGATCCGGTGTCGGATTCGATAACGATCCCCCTTCATGATCGAGATAGTTCACCAGCGGGTGCTGTTCAACCGGTCCCTGCCATGTCAGGTTTGCTTTAACATATTCGTTGAATGAGGTCGCCCACGGATATGGCGTGTTCTCACCGTGCCAACGCGCAGTGCGCAGGTTATGCACCACGTTGCCGCTGGCTACCAGCATAATGCCCTCATCACGCAGTGCCGCCAGCTTGCGGCCAATTTCAAAATGCCAGGCCGCAGGTTTGGTACTGTCAATGCTCAGCTGCACCATCGGAATATCCGCATGCGGGTACATCTTGATCAGCACGCCCCATGAACCGTGGTCAAAACCCCACGCCTCTTTGTCTAAGGTAACGGGCACTGGGGCCAGCAAGTCAACCAGATGCTGCGCCAGTTCCGGTGATCCAGGAGCCGGGTAATGGGTGTCATACAGCGCCTGCGGAAAACCGCCAAAATCGTGGATTGTTTTAGGCGCTTCCATCGCCGTCACGCCCGTGCCACGAGTGAACCAATGCGCCGAGACCACCACAATGGCTTTCGGGCGCGGCAACGTTTCCCCCAGTTGCTGCCAGGCGCGGGTATAAACGTTATCTTCCAGAACATTCATCGGGCTACCGTGACCCAAAAACAATGCTGGCATACGAGTTGAAGACATGATGATATCCTTACTGAGGGAGTCATTTTGATACCACCACAATACGCTTATTCGGCTGATGAAGAACTCAGATAACCATGATGAAGATCATCAGTTATTTTGACGATCCGACCCGGACAGCAGATTGATAAGGAGTTTTATTTGTCGATGTCAGTACCTTTACTTCTGACTTTACTGGCAGGCGCCGCCACGTTTATCGGCGCATTTCTCGGCGTGTTAGGGCAAAAACCCTCCAACCGCGTGCTCGCCTTTTCGTTAGGCTTCGCCGCAGGGATTATGTTACTGATCTCACTGATGGAGATGCTCCCAGCCGCACTGGCTGCTGAAGGTATGTCGCCGGTATTGGGCTACGGAATGTTTATCGTTGGCTTACTGGGATACTTTGGCCTGGACCGCCTATTGCCGCATGCGCACCCTCAGGATCTGGTACAGAAAACCACGCGGCCTCTGCCCGGCTCCATTAAACGTACCGCGATTTTATTAACGCTCGGCATTAGCCTGCACAACTTCCCGGAAGGGATAGCGACGTTTGTTACCGCCAGCAGCAATCTCGAGCTGGGCTTTGGTATTGCCCTTGCCGTCGCATTACACAATATTCCTGAAGGATTAGCCGTTGCGGGTCCAGTCTATGCAGCCACGGGCTCCAAACGTACGGCGATATTCTGGGCCGGGATCTCGGGCATGGCGGAAATCCTGGGCGGCGTACTGGCGTGGTTAATTCTGGGAAGCCTGATCTCACCGGTAGTGATGGCGGCAATAATGGCAGCAGTCGCAGGAATTATGGTGGCGCTGTCCGTCGATGAGCTAATGCCGTTGGCAAAAGAGATCGACCCGAATAATAATCCCAGCTATGGGGTACTTTGTGGAATGTCGGTGATGGGGTTAAGTCTTGTCATCCTCCAGTCCATGGGGATCGGCTAATTCAGAGGGCGGATGCCACCCTGCTAATTTACAGCATCCGCTCATCCATAGCAGAACGTGAAGGACTATTCCTGTTCCTTAACCGCGCTGTTATCTTCGCCAGAACGACGGAAGAGTTTGTTTCGCGCCTCGAGTAAAGCATCCCGGTCTTGCCGAAATGCCCGACAATAACGCTTCATATGGCAATAATAACCAACTGCAACGAGTGCAATTAATACAATCCAGTACCAGGCGATAAACATTCTTTTACCCTTAAAATTTAACATCATTAAACATTTAACGTTAAAATTTTACACAACCTTATTCTGACATACTCCTATAGTGGCATATTCCAGAAACAAATATATGATTTCGATCATATAAACCAGCAGCTATGCAAATAGTTAACACCGTTATAAAAAATAAAACAATGTCGACAAGATCACACTGCGCAATAATAAATATTGCCCTTAAAATAACGCACTCATACCATCCAAAAAATAATAAAAATTAGCGCCTGCAAAATAATACACCACATCAATATTAATATATTCACCATAAAAGTAGCATCGGCAATACCATTTTTTATTATATTCACATCGTAAAAACATAATATATTCAGCACTGTTATATCTAAAGATAATATAAGGAGATATATCCATGTTTACACAGTACCGAAAAACACTTCTAGCCGGAACGCTTGCACTGACGTTTGGCTTTGTCGCAGGTAATTCATTTGCCGCTGGTTTCCAACCAGCCCAGCCCGCAGGAAAATTGGGTGCGATAATCGTTGACCCATACGGAAACGCCCCTCTTACCGCACTGGTTGAATTAGATAGTCACGTTATTTCGGATGTTAAAGTTATCGTTCATGGTAAAGGTGAAAAAGGAGTCCCAATTACCTATACCGTCGGCAAAGAATCCCTCGCCACCTACGATGGGGTTCCTATTTTTGGCCTTTATCAAAAGTTCGCTAATAAGGTCACTGTTGAATATAAAGAAAATGGCAAGGCCATCAAGGAAGATTACGTGGTGCAAACATCTGCCATCGTTAATCACTACATGGATAACCGTTCTATTTCCGATTTACAGCAAACAAACGTTATTAAGGTCGCACCTGGCTTTGAAGACCGTCTCTATCTGGTGAATACCCACACCTTTACCGCGCAGGGCGCAGAATTCCACTGGCATGGTGAAAAAGATAAAAATGCCGGTATCCTGGATGCTGGTCTGGCCGGTGGCGCATTACCCTTTGATATCGCACCCTTTACCTTTGTCGTTGATACGGAAGGCGAATATCGTTGGTGGCTGGATCAGGACACTTTCTATGACGGTCATGACATGGATATCAACAAGCGCGGTTACCTGATGGGGATACGGGAGACACCGCGCGGCACCTTCACCGCCGTACAGGGCCAGCACTGGTATGAGTTCGATATGATGGGCCAGATTCTGGCCGACCATAAGCTGCCGCGCGGATTCCTCGACGCATCGCATGAGTCCGTCGAAACGGTGAACGGCACCGTACTGCTTCGCGTGGGTAAACGTGATTATCGTAAGGAAGATGGCATTCACGTACAAACTATCCGCGACCAGATTATTGAAGTCGACAAATCCGGTCGTGTTGTTGACGTGTGGGATCTGACAAAAATTCTCGATCCGATGCGTGATGCACTGCTGGGTGCGTTGGATGCGGGCGCGGTATGCGTCAACGTGGACCTCGCTCATGCCGGCCAGCAGGCAAAACTGGAGCCAGATACCCCCTACGGTGACGCCCTCGGCGTGGGTGCTGGTCGTAACTGGGCGCACGTTAACTCCATCGCCTTTGACGCCAAAGATGACGCCATCATTATCTCTTCCCGCCATCAAGGGGTTGTCAAAATCGGTCGCGATAAACAGGTGAAGTGGATCCTTGCACCGTCTAAAGGCTGGAATAAGGCTCTGGCAAGCAAGCTGTTAAAACCGGTTGATGATAAAGGCAACGCACTGAAATGTGATGAAAATGGCAAGTGCGAGAATACCGATTTTGATTTTACCTACACTCAACACACCGCATGGCTCTCCAGCAAAGGAACGCTTACCATTTTTGACAACGGCGATGGCCGCGGACTCGAACAACCGGCGTTACCAACAATGAAATACTCCCGTTTCGTCGAATATAAAATTGACGAGAAAAAAGGGACCGTCCAGCAAATTTGGGAGTACGGAAAAGAGCGCGGTTATGATTTTTATAGCCCTATCACCTCGGTTATCGAATATCAAAAAGATCGCGACACCATGTTTGGCTTTGGTGGTTCGATTAATTTATTTGACGTTGGACAGCCAACCATCGGCAAAATCAACGAAATTGACTACAAAACAAAAGAAGTCAAAGTCGAAATTAATGTCCTGTCCGATAAGCCAAATCAAACTCACTACCGTGCATTGCTGGTTCATCCACGCCAAATGTTTAAATAATTACATTATATTAAGGATTAATTATGTCATCTAAATGGATCACTTCATTATTTAAAAGTGTGGTATTAACCGCCGCGCTTGCCTCACCGTTTGCAGCATCAGCGTTTACTGAAGGCACTGATTATATGGTTCTGGAAAAACCAATTCCCAATGCTGATAAGACGTTGATCAAAGTATTCAGTTACGCCTGCCCATTTTGCTACAAATATGATAAAGCCGTGACAGGGCCCGTGTCAGACAAAGTCGCCGATGTCGTTACTTTCACTCCGTTTCATCTGGAAACCAAAGGGGAATACGGTAAACAGGCCAGCGAAATCTTTGCCGTAATGATTGCCAGGGACATGGCTGCAGGTATTTCATTGTTTGACGCCAAATCACAGTTTAAAAAAGCCAAGTTCGCTTATTACGCCGCCTACCACGATAAGAAAGAGCGCTGGTCAGAGGGTAAAGATCCCGCCTCATTCATCAAAACAGGGTTGGATGCAGCGGGCATGAGCCAGGCTGATTTTGACGCGGCATTGAAGGATCCAGCCGTCCAGCAAACGCTGGAGAAATGGAAAGCAGCATATGATGTCGCCAAAATCCAGGGCGTTCCGGCTTACGTCGTCAATGGTAAATACCTGATCTACACCAAAAATATCAAATCTATTGATTCCATGGCTGAGCTTGTCAGAGAGCTCGCGAAAAAATAAACAGGGACCCGGCTATGGCTTTCATAAAAGGATCGTGGCGAGACTTACGCAATACACCGGTTGATACCCTGGTGAGATGGCAGGAACAGCGCTTTCTGTGGCTGTTGATGGCTTGCGCAATGGGTGGATTGATTATTCTGGCGCACTCGTTCTTCCAAATCTATCTCTACATGGCCCCCTGCGAGCAATGTGTCTACATTCGTTTTGCCATGCTGGTGATGGTTTTTGGCGGATTGATTGCGGCAATCAACCCCAAAAATGTTGTTCTGAAGCTCATCGGCTGTATTGCGGCATTTTACGGCAGCATCATGGGCATTAAGTTCTCCATCAAACTTAACGGCATTCATTATGCTGTACATAACCCGGACCCGGATTCGCTGTTTGGCGTACAGGGATGCTCCACCGATCCGACATTCCCTTTTAATTTGCCTCTGGCCAACTGGGCACCGGAGTGGTTTAAACCCACAGGAGATTGCGGCTATGACGCTCCCATTGTTCCCGACGGCGTGGCGCTCAGCAGTACGCAAAAGTGGTTTGTCGATCTGTACCAGCAGTCAGAAGGCTGGTATCTGATCCCGCCTTGGCATTTTATGAACATGGCGCAGGCCTGTTTGTTGGCCTTTAGTTTGTGCTTACTGTTGCTCGTCATTATGAGCGCCGCATGGGCATTAAAGCGGGTGAGAACCAAATAATCGGAGCAAGAAACAAAAAAACCGAAGCCTGGAAGATGGCTTCGGTTTTTTATACTTACCGCGACTAACGTGGTAATTTGCGATTAGCTGGCTTTGCGCTCATGCGCCTGACGATAAGCCACCAGGTCTTCGATAGTAACTACCGCCATATTATGCTTGCCGGCAAATTCGATACATTCTGGCGCACGCGCCATGGTGCCATCGTCATTGGTCAGTTCGCACAGCACGCCTGCCGGTTTAAACCCTGCCAGCGTCATCAGGTCGATGGTTGCTTCAGTGTGACCACCGCGGGTCAACACGCCACCTGCCTGAGCACGCAGCGGGAAAACGTGCCCCGGACGGTTAAGATCGGAAGGTTTAGCGCCATCCTGAATTGCCGCACGCACCGTAGTAACACGGTCCGCAGCGGAAACGCCGGTGGTCACGCCTTCTGCGGCTTCAATGGTGACGGTAAAACCGGTACCGTAAGCGCTGGTGTTATTTTCCACCATCATTGGCAGATCGAGCTGTTTGCGTCGGTCTTCAGTGATGCACAGGCATACAATACCGCTGCCGTGACGAATGGTCAGAGCCATCTGTTCAACGGTCATGGTTTCTGCCGGGAAAATCATATCGCCTTCGTTTTCACGATCTTCGTCGTCAAGCACCATCACACCGCGTCCTTCACGCAGCGCAGACAGCGCAAGTTCAACACGTTCGAAAGGCGTACCAAAAGAGGAAAGTAGCGTCTGATTCATGGTAAAAAAACCTCACTAAAATTATGGTTACCAGAATCAGGGCAGTCTTAGGAGTACCGTCTAAGCGGCAAAAAAATAACGTGAGCGGGTCCATGCCCGACTGGATCGTTACTCTCTCCCATCCGGACTCTAACCGTCGGCCCCGGAATTACACCGGATCTGCTGACCTTTGAGTTTGCACCCAAAGCGCTCGCGGGCTTTCAACCTGAGTTGATTTACCGCCGGTGGGGAATTTCGCCCCGCCCTGAGAATAAGCGGGTTAACTATAACGCTATTGATTACCTTCATCAACGCCTTTGCTCGTCTTAGCTTCACACAATTCTGGTTTATGCCTGTGCCAGTTCGCACTACAATAGGCAACAACACGTACCAGTTCAGGGAAACCACAATGATTGACCCGAAAAAAATTGAGCAGATTGCTCGTCAGGTTCACGAGTCGATGCCGAAAGGGATCCGCGAGTTTGGCGAAGACGTCGAGAAGAAAATTCGTCAAACGCTGCAGTCACAGCTGACCCGTCTGGATCTGGTAAGCCGTGAAGAGTTTGATGTACAGACTCAGGTTTTGCTGCGTACCCGTGAAAAGCTGGCGCTGCTTGAGCAACGTCTGACTGAGCTGGAATCGCGTGAAAAAACGGCAGAAGTTAAACCTGCTCCCGCGATCCCGTCAGTCGATCCGCAAGAGTAAAAACGACAACGGGCCGCAAGGCCCGTTTTTTCTGTTAGTGTTCCAGTTCTAGCTTCCTGGCCTCCGTCGCCTGCTGGCAGTACAGCGCATAGCGTTTGCAAAACCAGCTACGATGTTCTTCATCCATATTCCCAGTTATCGCCTGGATATCTACGGGATGGCCCTCAGCTTGCATCCTGGCAAAACTACGGGCCAGGAAATCGAAATTGTTCATTGAATACATATTGCTGTTCATGAGCATACCCTCCAGTTATTGAATATCTGTTAAGGCCATATGCTTTTTCTAATTTCAGTATTTCCCTGGATGCGAAGTTATTCTGTACATATTGTGCGCAAAACCACTGCGCTGGTTCACAGTTTCCCACGAAATCTAAGAGGGGTCGGATTTAAGGTCAGCGTGACGCACGCTTATTGTAACGTCATGTAAAAGTAAATCGGGGGGAGAAATCCCCTCTCCCCTTATTCCTTTACTCTGGGTTGAAGAAAACAGCAGCATCAATAGCAAGAAACGTATCGCATCCAAAAGTTCGATACGTTTCCAGCATTTGTTATTTATCGCTGTCTTTTTGGATCTTCTTGATGATATTGGTCGTTGAGCAGCCATCTTCAAAGTTCAGCACCAGCACTTCACCGCCGTTCGCCCACACTTCTTTGCTGCCCGCAATATCTTCCGGCTTATAGTCGCCGCCTTTTACCAGCAGATCCGGCAGGATGCCGGCAATCAGACGCTGTGGTGTGTCTTCTTCAAAAGAGACCACCCAGTCGACGGCTTCCAGCGCGCCCAGCACGATCATGCGCTGTTCCAGCGGGTTGACCGGACGCGTTTCGCCTTTCAGACGTTTGGTCGAAGCATCGCTGTTTACCGCCACGATCAGACGATCGCCCAGCTTGCGCGCATTCGCCAGATAGGAAACGTGGCCAGCATGTAGGATGTCGAACACGCCGTTGGTCATCACCACTTTCTCACCGCGCTTGCGGGCGCTGGCAACGGCCTGTTTCAGCTCAGACTCGCTCATCACGCCAAAGCCAGTGTCGGCCCGACCGCGCACGGCGTTTTCCAGTTCAATCGGGGAAACGGTGGAAGTCCCCAGTTTACCGACGACAACACCCGCTGCGGCATTAGCAAAATAGCACGCCTCTTCCAGAGTGTTCCCCGCCGCCAGCGTCGCTGCCAGCACGCCGATCACCGTATCGCCCGCCCCCGTCACGTCATACACTTCCTGCGCCTGCGTCGGCATATGCAGTGGCGATTTGCCCGGTTGCAGCAGCGTCATACCCTGTTCGGAACGCGTGATCAGCAGCGCGGAAAGGTCGAAATCTGCAATCACTTTCATGCCGCGCTCAACCAGTTCATCTTCGCTTTTGCACTTACCGACCACCGCTTCAAATTCAGACAAATTCGGCGTCAGCAGCGTTGCGCCACGATAGCGTTCAAAATCGGTCCCTTTCGGATCGATAAGCACCGGCACCCCAGCCTTACGCGCCAGAGCAATCATCTGCTGCACGCTTGCCAGCGCGCCTTTGGCGTAATCGGAGAGCACCAAAGCGCCAATGGAGCCCAGAGCCTGGTTAATACGCTCATGCAGCGGCTGCGGATCCACGCCTTCAAAACCTTCTTCGAAATCCAGGCGAATCAGTTGCTGGTTGCGGGAAAGCACGCGCAGTTTGGTGATCGTCGGATGAGTTGGCACAGAAACGAAGTCACATTTTACGTTCACATCCGCCAGCGTTTTGCTCAGCGCACGCGCCGCGTCGTCAATCCCAGTCAGGCCAACCAGACGCGAATTCGCTCCCAGAGAGGCAATGTTCATCGCCACGTTTGCTGCGCCACCGGGACGTTCTTCAATGGTATCAACCTTCACCACCGGAACCGGCGCTTCAGGTGAAATACGGCTGGTAGGACCGTACCAGTAGCGATCTAGCATCACATCACCGACAACCATGACTCCTGCACGTTCAAACTCTGGCAGCGTTACTTTCATTCCTGTCTCCTGAGAGATTCTCTGAGGGTCTTAAAATTTGCGCGCGATAATAGCACACTTCACTCGGCAACCAGCCACTTCTGCCAGCTGTCACGCACCAGCGTACGTTCAGCGTCGAAGTGCTCCGGCGCCACATGGCCCGGAAGTTCCTGCAATGCAAGATGATGAAGTTCATCGCGCAGCGTCGTATAAGCACGGGTAAGCGCCAGCGCTTCCTGCTCATCCATAATGTCGTTTTGCGCCAGTAACTCCAGAATGCGCACGTTATCCGACCAGCGCGTCAGCTTCGGTTTTTCATGCGCATAGCGCAGCACCAGGTATTGCGTAATAAACTCAATGTCGGTGATGCCGCCTTCATCCGCTTTGATATCAAAACGATCGCGATGCTTATTGCCCAAATGGGCCCGCATTTTCTCACGCATTTCGCGAACATCGGTCTGCAAGGTTTTCGCATCGCGGACGAGGGTCATGATATCGCGACGAATCGCATCAAACTGAGAGGTCAACCGTGGGTCGCCGTACACCACTCGAGCGCGCACCAGCGCTTGATGCTCCCACGTCCAGGCTTCGTTGCGCTGGTAATCAGCGAAAGCCTCGGTTGAGGTCACCAGCATTCCCGCCGCGCCGGACGGACGCAACCGCGCATCCACTTCATACAAAATACCGGATGAGGTGCGGGTGCTGAAAAGGTGCATAATGCGCTGCGACAGACGCAAATAGAACTGTCGCCCGTCAATCTCACGCTCACCATCCGTCATCACGTCCATAGGACAGTCATGCAGGAAGATCAAATCAAGATCCGAACTGTAGCCCAGCTCCCAGCCGCCCAGTTTGCCATACCCGACGACGGCAAAACCGCGCCCCTCGCGCTCGTCAAGATGAGTGGGTTGCCCGTAGCGAGCGACCATCTGCATCCACGCCTGCTGGACTACCGCATCAATAATAGCTTCCGCCAGCCAGGTTAAGTGGTCGCTCACCTTCATCACCGGCAGCGTACCAGCGATATCTGCCGCGGCAATGCGCAGCAACTGCGTTTGCTTAAACTGACGCAGCGCTTCCAACTGCTGCTCTTCGTCATCTTCCGGCACGCGCAGCAAATACTGACGCAGTTCATCACGGTAGGCATCCGTCGCAGTGGGTTGATACAAGGTGTTCGGATCCAGCAGTTCATCGAGCAACAGCGGATACCGCGCCAGCTGGCTGGCGATCATCGGCGAGGCGGCACATAACGAAATCAGATGCTTAAGCGCTCCGGGGAATTCGCTCAGCAGCTCCAGATAGGTCGTACGGGTCACAATGCCTACCAGCAGCGGTGTGATGCGCGACAGTGGGACTGAGGCGTCGTCACGCGAACAGACATCGCTCAGCAGATGTGGCATTAAGTGATCCAGCACCTGGCGTCCGCGTGGGCCAATGGTGCGTTTATCCAGCTCTTTGCGAAAATCGGCAATCAGAGACAGCACGCGCCGGCGATCGTCATCCGCCAGATGCGTCAGCACCGGCGTGGTGTCATCTTCCTGTAATGCGTCCTGCCACAGTTCACGCCACTGTTCTGAGAGCGACTCTTCCTGGGTTTCTGCTTCGTCATCGCCAATCAACTCGTTAAACACCCGGCGCACGTTGTCCATATGACTGGCCAACACATCGGTTAGCTGCTGCCAGTCATCGACGTTCATCCCCCACGCCAGCCGCGCGCGGTTCAGTTCATCGCCTGGCAACGTCTGGGTCTGCTCATCATTGATACTTTGCAGCAGGTTCTCCAGACGACGTAAATAGAGATAGGCTGCGCGCAGTTGTTCCGCGTCGGTGTCTGACAGCAGGTGCAACGCATTGATGGCGCTGAGCGTGGGTAACAGCGAGCGGGATTGCAATGACGGCTCGCGCCCACCGCGAATAAGCTGGAATACCTGCACGATAAATTCGATTTCACGAATACCGCCCGCGCCCAACTTAATGTTGTCTTTCAGACCACGGCGGCGCACTTCGCGGGCAATCATTCCTTTCATGTTACGCAGAGACTGGATCACACTGAAATCAATATAGCGGCGGAAAACAAAAGGCCGCAGCATAGCGCGAAGCTCACTGACGTAGGTACCCTCGCAATCGCCCATAATGCGGGCCTTGACCATCGCATAGCGTTCCCAGTCGCGCCCTTGTTCCTGGTAATAATCCTCCAGCGCGGAGAAGCTCAGCACCAGCGGGCCGCTGTCGCCAAACGGGCGTAAACGCATATCTACCCGATAGACAAATCCATCCATTGTGGGCTGATCCAGCACTTTGATGAGCCGCTGGCCCATACGGGTAAAGAACTGGGCGTTATCCAGCTCGCGACGTCCGCCCTGCGTACTACCGTGCTCCGGCCAGGCAAAAATCAGATCGATATCAGAGGAAAAATTCAGTTCGCCGCCGCCCAGTTTCCCCATACCTAAAATCAGCAGCGGTTGCGCAACACCTTGTGGATTACAGGGCGTACCCCATTCACGACAGCAGGCGGCGTATAACCAGTCACGCGCGGCGACGATCAGCGTTTCAGCCAAATGGCTTAGCTGCTGTAAGATACTCTCTTCCGTCACCAGCGACAGCGTCTGCGCCCAGGCGATACGCACCATGATGCGACGGCGAAACAGGCGCAGCTCACGCATCAGCGTGTTTTCATCGCTAACGTCGACCAATGCTTGCTGTAACCAATCAGCATAGTGTTGCCATTCATCCGCCCCGGGTGGCGTGCTTTCCAGTTCGACCAGCCATTCGGGATGGGCAATAATGCTGTCGCGAAAAAAATCACTGAATGTAAGCACTGACTTCGCCTGAATACTAAGCGAGGACTCAGATATTGCTGCTGGCAGCCGCTCAACAACGGTCGGCCAGTACTGCTGTAACGGTGAAGAGAGCTGCTTCATTTATGGATTATCCTTTGAATAGTACCGGGCAGCGGCATGTTGCCTTATCCAGCCTGTATGCCGCTTCCGCCCATCGCGTAGGCCTGATAAGCGCAGCGCCATCAGGCATCCCGGCCTCACCCTGATTATCGTTTTCCGCTGTGCAGCCAGAACGGTTCCAAAGCTATCGCCTCGTTGCGGAAGTGTTCAATTTCAATGTATTGGTTGGCCGCAATGGCGTGACGTAAACCCTGCCAGGTGGCGATCCATTCCGATGCGACATTTTCGTCGTAGTATCCCGCCAGCATCAGCATGCTATCAATATTGCGCGTCAGGCGCGGAAGCTGATCGGCGTACTGATCGCCCAGCGGCTGAGCAAAAGCTGTTTTCAGTTCAGCGGCATGGCGCGAGAGATGGGTATCTGAGAAACGCTTAAAGGAGTCGGCTATTTTACCCTGCGCCTTCGCATCAAGGAACGGCTGCCACCCTTTGGTCACCAGCCATTCGGTCAGCGCCAGCTTGGCCATCGCCGTTTGCGTGCTGTAAACCGCGGAAACGGCAGAAACGTCAGACGCAATGATCGCTTCCGACTGGGTTAGCAAATCACGTAAGTGAGCACTCGCTTTTCGTGGAACATTACCGCCAAACAGCATCAGAATGTGACGCACCAGGCCCATCGCAGCCAGCACCTCGGCTTTCGCCCCTTTGACGCCGCGCACCCACAGCTCTTCATGGTACTGCCACTGTGATAATGCCAGCTCCAGCGCCGCTTCCAGCCCTTGCTCAATACTTGCTTTTGCCGGAACCTTCAAAATGCGCGTCGGTTTGAGTTCACGCGGTGCATTCCCCTGAGCCAGATGATAGCCGCGCGCCGCTTTACTCAGGCTGCCCTGGCGTAAACCGGTTTGCGATACCAGCTGGTTTGCCAGCTTCAATACCGCACGGGTATCGCCGCTTAACAGCTCCAGTTCAAGCTCACAGATAGGTTCAGCCAACTCGCCCGCTTTCACTTCCCCGAGATCGAGGGCCATTTCAATGCGGCTACCGTCGATATCAAGGTGCCATTTCTCACGGTAAAAATCGGTGCTGAAGAGCGGCTGTACCTGAGAGGCAAGTTCAGCGGGCAGTTTGCCATCAGGCCAGACTTCCGTTGGAAACAGGGAGAGATCCAACTCTGGCGCGTTCAGCGCAACGTTAAACTCCGGCCGCTGATGCAGGCCACCCGTCACTCGTCCGGCAATTTTCATGGTCATTTCGTAATGACCGTTCTCACCGCGAATACGCAGCCCCATATCGTGACCACGCAGCCACGCATCCGGCGTTTCGTAGTAGATATTCAGCAACTGGCTGGGCGCATGATGCTCTCCCCCCAGCGTATTCAGACGTTCACGTAGCGCATCTACAGCGTCACTATTGACGATAAATTTTAATTCGATTTCCTGGGCCATGGTCTTGTACTTATGGGTTATGTCACAGTTGAGAAAACTGACTGCGAACTAAGCTCGTTCTTTATGGTCAGTAGATAGTATTTTGCGCCAAATTGCCATGCAACGAGCAATTTGACGGGCGTAAAAGTTTCGAGTGGTGGCAAAAAGGACACAGATGATTCCGATTGATGTCGAATGCTTTGCGTAGAGACACTGATGCCACTACTATCGTTCCACTTTCTATGACAATAACGACAGCCTGATGCCAAAATTACGCCTGATTGGATTAACTTTACTCGCACTTAGCGCCACTGCAGTCTCTCATGCCGAAGAAAAGCGCTATGTTTCTGACGAACTGAACACCTGGGTCCGCAGCGGTCCGGGAGATAATTATCGCCTCGTGGGTACGGTTAACGCCGGCGAGGAAGTCACGCTATTACAGACCGATGCCAACACTAACTATGCCCAGGTGAAAGACAGCACCGGACGTACCGCCTGGATCCCACTGAAAGAGCTGAATAGTACGCCGAGCCTGCGTACCCGCGTTCCCGATCTGGAAAACCAGGTTAAGACCTTGACCGATAAGCTCAATAATATCGACACCACGTGGAATCAGCGCACCGCCGATATGCAGCAAAAAGTGTCGCAAAGCGACAGCGTAATCGACGGGCTGAAACAAGAAAACCAGAAGCTGAGGAACGAGCTTATCGTGGCGCAAAAGAAGGTCAGCGCAGCCAACCTTCAGCTTGATGACAAACAGCGCACCATCATCATGCAGTGGTTTATGTATGGCGGCGGCGTGCTTGGTCTTGGTTTGTTGCTCGGCCTGGTTCTGCCACACATGATCCCCAGCCGTAAACGCAAAGATCGCTGGATGAACTGAATCGCCTTCTCCGCCGCACTGACATATGATTAAGGGATCATAATTTCAAAAGGAAAGTGGCGTGAAGATTTATCTGGTCGGTGGTGCTGTTCGGGATGCGTTATTAGGGCTACCGATTAAAGATAAAGATTGGGTTGTTGTCGGCGCCACGCCGCAAGAGATGCTCGACGCGGGCTACCAGCAGGTAGGCCGCGATTTTCCCGTGTTTCTGCATCCGCAAACCCGGGAAGAGTATGCGCTGGCGCGTACCGAACGCAAATCAGGCTCGGGGTATACCGGATTCACCTGTTACGCCGCGCCGGATGTAACGCTGGAGGCTGATCTTCAGCGTCGCGATCTGACCATCAACGCAATGGCCCGCGATGACGACGGCGAGATTATCGATCCGTATAACGGACGCGACGATCTGGAAAACCGTCTGCTACGCCATGTGTCCCCCGCCTTTAGCGAAGATCCATTGCGCGTGCTGCGCGTGGCGCGCTTTGCTGCCCGCTATGCGCACCTCGGTTTTCGTATCGCTGAAGAAACCATGACGCTGATGCGCGATATGAACGCCGCAGGGGAACTGGAGCACCTGACGCCAGAGCGGGTGTGGAAAGAAACAGAAGGTGCTTTAACCACCCGCAACCCACAGGTATTTTTTCAGGTCCTGCGCGACTGCGGCGCACTGCACGTCCTGTTTCCGGAAGTAGATGCTCTGTTTGGCGTTCCCGCGCCCGCGCAATGGCATCCGGAAATTGATACAGGTATTCACACGCTGATGACGCTGTCGATGGCGGCCATGTTAAGTCCGGAGGTCGACGTGCGTTTCGCCACGCTGTGCCACGATCTTGGCAAGGCATTGACGCCAAAAGCGCTGTGGCCACGCCACCACGGTCACGGTCCGGCTGGCGTGAAGCTGGTCGAGCAACTGTGCCAACGCCTGCGCGTGCCGAATGACATCCGTGATTTAGCCAAACTGGTAGCCGAGTTCCACGACCTCATTCATACCTTCCCGATCCTGCAGCCGAAAACCATCGTTAAGCTGTTTGATTCCATCGATGCCTGGCGCAAACCGCAGCGCGTGGAGCAAATCGCCCTGACCAGCGAGGCCGACGTGCGTGGGCGAACCGGTTTTGAAGCGGCGGATTATCCGCAAGGCAGGCTGTTGCGTGAAGCCTGGCAGGTTGCGCAGGCGGTACCAACGAAAGACGTCGTTGAGGCGGGATTCAAAGGTCAGGCTATTCGCGAGGAACTGACCCGGCGTCGGATCGCGGCGGTGGCCGCCTGGAAAGAACAACGTTGCCCGAAAGCGTAGACAGTGCATTGCCGGATAAGCGTTAACGCCGCTATCCGGCAAGCTAGTAAAATCAGAAGAACACGACGTAAACGGCAGCCGCCACAATAAAGCGGTAAATCGCAAACGGAATAAACGAGATGCGCTTAATCAGCTGCAGGAAGGTTTTGATCGCCACCAACGCCACGATAAACGCCGTCACGAAACCAACTGCAAACATCGGAATATCTGATGCGCTGAGGAACGTCCAGCTTTTGTAGAGATCCAGCGCCGTTGCGCCCATCATCATCGGCACGGCCAGCAGGAAGGAGAATTCGGAGGCCGCGTAACGGCTTACTCCCATCAGCATACCGCCAGAAATCGTCGCCCCGGAGCGAGAAAAACCCGGCCACAGCGCCAGACACTGGAAACAGCCAATCATAAACGCCTGGCGATAGGTCATATCATCCAAACCCGGCGCACGCGGCTCTTTCGGCTTCAGGCATTCTGCGGCAATCAGCAGCACGCCCCCTACCACCAGCGCATACATCACGTTGATCGGGTTAAACAGCGATTTGATGATGTCGTGGAAAATCAGTCCCAGTACGACGGCAGGAACCATCCCCAACAGGATATGGCCCAGCGTCAGCCGACCTTTGCCAGTGCCTTCATGTGGGACCTTACCGAAGTGAATGCCAATCAGGCCAAACAGGCGTCGCCAGAACATCACCACGACCGCCAGGATAGAGCCCAACTGGATAACCACCTCAAATGTTTTTGCGGTATCACCCTCAAAACCCAACAAGTGACCAACAATAATCATATGGCCGGTACTGGAAACGGGTAAAAACTCCGTCAATCCTTCGACCACACCCAAAATTGCCGCCACCAGCAGCGAGTGCATATCACTCATTAATGAACCTCTAGATAGATAAACCACGGCGAAAACGAGCCGACATAAAGACCCTTTTATACCCGTTTGGTTTAGATATTATTATTTTAATTATTTTCTTTCAGATTATTGCCACGCTCAATGATAACCCCGACGTTCGCCGCACGGGCTACCGCGCCAGGTTTACTGAGTTTGATCCGCACCCATGGAGAATTAAAACGGCTAAGAAGCAGATCCGCCACCTCTTCCGCCACGCGTTCGACCAGCGCAAAGCGCCCGCCTTCCACATGATTAACAACCGTTTGAGCAATATCAGCATAGCTCAGGCAATCAGCCACATCATCGCTTTTAGCCGATTTACGGTTGTCCCACGCCATTTCGATATCGAACACCAACTGTTGTTCGATCGTTTGTTCCCAGTCGTAAACACCAATAGTGGTGATTACAGAAAGTTGCTCTATAAATACAATATCCATCACGACCTGCCTGCTTTTTGGCTAACCCGGATACCACTTCCGGCGAAATATGCGTATTATCCACAGAAGTAGCGTTTTACACGACATTTTCAAAACGGAACAGCTTATGAGTGCAATCGCGCCTGGAATGATTATCTTCGCGTACCTCTGTGGCTCAATTTCCAGTGCTATTCTGGTATGCCGCCTTGCTGGATTACCGGACCCGCGTGACAGCGGATCTGGGAATCCGGGCGCGACAAACGTATTGCGCATCGGTGGCAAAGGAGCCGCCGTCGCAGTGCTGATTTTCGACGTCCTGAAAGGTATGTTACCCGTCTGGGGTGCCTATGCGCTAGGCATTAGCCCCTTCTGGCTGGGATTGATCGCGATCGCCGCCTGTCTGGGTCACATTTGGCCGGTCTTCTTCGGCTTTAAAGGTGGGAAAGGCGTTGCCACCGCCTTTGGCGCAATTGCGCCGATTGGTTGGGATTTAACCGGCGTGATGGCCGGAACCTGGCTGCTGACCGTCTTATTAAGCGGCTATTCATCACTAGGCGCTATCGTCAGCGCGCTGATCGCCCCCTTTTACGTCTGGTGGTTCAATCCCCAGTTCACTTTCCCGGTGTCCATGCTGTCGTGCTTAATTCTGTTACGCCACCATGACAACATTCAGCGTCTGTGGCGTCGTCAGGAGCCAAAGATCTGGACCAAGCTGAAGAAAAAACGCGAAAGAGACCCAGAGTGATTTTAATGTCGGATAGCGACGCAACAGCGTCTTATCCGGCGTGGGGAATGTGATACCCCTCTACCGGTTTGCCTAATCGGTGCTGGCACCACGTCGCCAGAAACTCCACGCACACCCGAAGCTTCACGCTGCGATACAGCGGCTCCTGATAAACCGCCCAGATATTGGCGCTTTGCGCATAGTCCGGTAGCACGCGCACCAGTTCACCGCTTGCCAGAAACGGCTGCAGGTCCCATTCGGAACGCAGCATAATCCCTTTTCCCTGTAGCGCCCACTGCAACACAATCTCGCCGCTGTTAGAGGAAAGATGTCCCGCCACCTTGACCGACTTTTTCTCCTGGCCGTTATCCAGCTCCCACACCCCGTGGGTCATATCGCGTTCTTTAGTGACCAGGCAATCATGACGACTTAATTCCTGCAGCGTTGTCGGCTCACCGTATTTTTGTAAATACGTCGGCGCTGCACATAATATTCTTCTATTTTTCGTTAACAAATGCGCAATATAATAATCCGGAATCTCGTCATTAATACGAATATCCAAATCGATATTATCCTGCGCCAAATCAATTTGCCGATCATAAAGTTCAAAATGCACCTGTAATTCAGGATAGCTATGCATCAGTTCGGTAATAGCCGGTGCAATATAACTGCGCCCAAAGCCAAAGCTACAGCCGATACGAATCATCCCTGCCGGGCGCGTTTTGAGTTGCGTGACGTCATCGACCAGATGCTGATAGCCCGCAAGAATAGCCTGCGCATGTTCATAACAACGTTGACCACTCTCCGTGAGTATCACGCCGCGCGCGGAGCGGCTTAGCAGCGTCGTCCCCAGCGTGGACTCAAGGATCTGAATGCGTTTCGTCACAAACGCGGGTGTTTGGCCCAGCGCCGCGGCGGCGGCACTGAAGCTGCCGCTATGAACAATTTCAACCAGGACCTGCAGGTCTTTCGCGAGGGGATACGTGTTCAGCATGATAGGTATATCCGTAAAGTTGTTAACCGCAGTGTAATTCCCTCATGCGTATTAAACCCTGCCTTTGCGCAATTTTTATTGCTTATCTGAACATCATTCACGATCTGTTAATTGGATATTCACAGTGGCAAATAATATAAACCCACATTTTTAGTGGTAGTTTGTGGCGGAGAATTTATTTCCAGATAAATAAAAGAACTGGAGTTAACAAGATGAGCAATCAAAATAACCAAAATGCGATAACTACGCTGACAAACATTGTCGCCGATTTTACCGCCATGATTTCTACCCGCATGCCTGACGACGTCGTAGATAAATTAACACAGCTGCGTGAAGGCGAAACTTCGCCGATGGGTAAAATCATCTACCACACCATGTTTGACAACATGCAGAAAGCTATCGACCTGAACCGTCCGGCCTGTCAGGACACCGGCGAGATTATGTTCTTTGTGAAGGTCGGCTCCCGTTTTCCGCTGCTGGGCGAACTGCAAAGCATCCTGAAACAGGCCGTTGAAGACGCCACGGTAAAAGCGCCGCTGCGCCATAACGCGGTCGAGATTTTTGACGAAGTGAATACCGGCAAAAATACCGGTACCGGTGTGCCGTGGGTCACCTGGGACATCATCCCTGATAACGACGACGCGGAAATCGAAGTCTACATGGCAGGCGGCGGTTGTACGCTGCCGGGACGTTCAAAAGTGTTAATGCCTTCTGAAGGCTACGAGGGCGTGGTGAAATTTGTCTTCGAAAATATCTCCACGTTGGCAGTCAACGCTTGCCCGCCAGTGCTGGTGGGCGTAGGTATTGCCACCTCCGTGGAAACCGCCGCCGTCCTTTCTCGTAAAGCGGTGCTACGTCCTATCGGATCACGTCATCCGAATCCAAAAGCGGCCGAACTGGAACTGCGTCTGGAAGAAGGGCTGAACCGTCTGGGCATTGGCCCGCAAGGGTTGACCGGGAATAGCTCGGTGATGGGCGTGCATATCGAATCCGCCGCACGCCATCCGTCGACTATCGGCGTTGCCGTTTCTACCGGCTGCTGGGCACACCGTCGCGGCACGCTGTTGGTTCATGCTGACCTCTCCTTCGAAAACCTGTCTCACACCCGGAGCGCGTTATGAAAAAGATCCTCACAACCCCGATCAAAGCCGAAGATCTGGCCGACATTCGCGTTGGCGATGTCATCTACCTGACCGGTACGCTGGTGACCTGCCGTGACGTGTGTCACCGCCGCCTGATCGAACTGAAGCGCCCGATTCCTTATGACCTGAACGGCAAAGCCATTTTCCACGCGGGGCCCATCGTACGTAAGAACGGTGAAAAATGGGAGATGGTCTCCGTTGGCCCAACCACCAGCATGCGTATGGAAGCGTTTGAGAAAGACTTTATCGAGCAGACGGGCGTCAAACTGGTGGTCGGCAAGGGCGGCATGGGACCGCTAACGGAAGCAGGCTGCAAGCAGTTTAAAGCGCTGCACGTAATCTTCCCGGCAGGCTGTGCGGTCGTGGCGGCAACCCAGGTTGAAGAGATCGAAGAGGTACACTGGACCGAACTTGGCATGCCGGAATCCCTGTGGGTATGTCGGGTTAAAGAGTTCGGCCCGCTGATCGTTTCCATCGATACCCACGGCAATAACCTGATCGCCGAAAACAAAAAACTGTTTGCTGAACGTCGCGATCCTATCGTCGATGAAATCTGCGAGCACGTGCACTACATCAAATAACCCTCCCGGAGAGGCGCTGCGCCTCTCCCTTTTCGTAGGGATACAACAATGGCACCTTTAGCTGGTTGGTGGCGATACCTGGCTCCGCTGGTGGTCATCGCCATTATAGCTGTACTGCCCGTCCCCAACGGCCTTGAGAGCCACACCTGGCTCTATTTTGCCGTTTTTACCGGTGTGATTGTGGGGCTCATTCTGGAACCTGTACCGGGCGCGGTGGTAGCGATGATTGGCATTTCGATCATCGCCGTCCTTTCACCGTGGCTGCTGTTCAGCCCGGAGCAACTCGCGCAGGACGGTTTTAAATTTACCGCCAAATCGCTGTCATGGGCGGTATCAGGTTTTTCAAACTCGGTAATCTGGCTTATCTTCGCGGCCTTTATGTTTGGTACCGGCTATGAGAAAACCGGGCTCGGTCGACGTATCGCGCTGATGCTGGTGAAAAAGATGGGGCACCGGACGCTGTTTCTCGGCTATGCGGTGATGTTCTCTGAACTTATCCTCGCTCCCGTCACGCCGTCCAACTCCGCGCGCGGGGCCGGAATAATCTACCCGATTATCCGCAACCTGCCGCCGCTGTATAACTCGCAGCCCAATAGCGCCAGTTCTCGCTCCATTGGCTCGTACATTATGTGGATGGGCATTGTCGCCGACTGCGTCACCAGCGCCATTTTCTTAACGGCGATGGCGCCGAACCTGCTGTTAATCGGCCTGATGAAAGGCGCGTCCCACACGGCGCTGAGCTGGGGCGACTGGTTCTTAGGCATGCTGCCGCTGAGTATTTTACTGGTGCTGATTGTGCCCTGGCTGGCGTACGTGTTGTATCCACCGGTGCTGAAATCCGGTGATCAGGTTCCGCGCTGGGCGGATACAGAGCTAAAAGCAATGGGACCGCTCTGCGCACGCGAGAAAAAGATGTTGGTGCTGATGGTCGGCGCACTGGTGCTGTGGATTTTCGGCGGCGATTACATTGACGCCGCGATGGTCGGATACAGCGTAGTGGCGTTGATGCTGGTACTGCGCATCATTAGCTGGGATGACATCGTCAGTAATAAAGCCGCGTGGAACGTCTTTTTCTGGCTGGCCTCGCTGATAACGCTGGCGACCGGGCTCAATAACACCGGTTTTATTACCTGGTTCGGCAAGCTGCTGGCAAACGGGTTGAGCGGCTATTCGCCGATGATGGTGATGGTGGCGCTCATTGTGGTGTTCTATTTGCTGCGCTACTTCTTTGCCAGCGCCACGGCGTATACCTCCGCCCTGGCGCCGATGATGATTGCCGCCGCACTGGCAATGCCGGAAATCCCACTCCCGGTCTTCTGCCTGATGGTCGGCGCAGCCATTGGTCTCGGCAGCATTCTGACCCCGTATGCCACCGGTCCTAGCCCTATCTACTACGGCAGCGGCTATTTGCCGACGGTAGATTACTGGCGACTCGGTGCTATTTTTGGCCTGATTTTCCTTGTGCTGCTGGTGATTACCGGTCTGGTCTGGATGCCCCTCGTTTTACTGTAAAACCCCATTGGGGCGGCATATTGTCGCCCCTTCATCCATAAGCTTCTCATATGATCGATTTCCCGATGCGCTGAGGCATACTTTTTTGTATGCAAACACCCTCATGCTGATAAGGGAAACGCTCTGGACACGGTTGCGCACGAGACACTCACACGGGGCTGGCAGGCCGAACTGGATCTGCATTTCACCCGCACTGGGCACAACACGGTGCTCGCCTCGGCGCGTCATCATGGTCCATTGACGGTTCAGCGTCCGTTTTACCCGGAAGAGGACGTCTGCCACCTCTATTTGCTTCATCCACCCGCGGGGATCGTCGGCGGGGATGAACTACACATTGCCGTAACTCTCAACGAAAACAGTCATGCGTTAATCACCCAGCCCGGCGCGGGAAAGTTTTATCGCAGCGGTGGGCCGCAGGCGTTGCTGCGCCAACATTTCACGCTCGCCCCGCACGCCACGCTGGAGTGGCTCCCCCAGGATACGATCCTCTTTCCTGGCGCCAACGCCACTATCCAGTCCGTCTTTCACATCGCGTCGGAGAGTCGACTGCTGGCCTGGGATCTGCTGTGCCTCGGGCGACCGGTTATGCAGGAGTCCTTCAGCCACGGCACGCTGCAAAACCGTCTGGAAGTGTGGCGAAATGGGCAGCCGCTGCTGATAGAGCGCTTGCAGTTGCAGAAGGGGGAGCTGAGCGGCGTCGCGCACCATCCCTGGGTAGGCACGTTGCTGTGTTATCCGGCCACTGAAAACATGCTGGAAGGCACGCGCGAGCGGCTGACGCCGCTTGGCGATTACGCCGGGGCAACGCTTAACGACTCACTGCTGACGATCCGCTTTCTTGCCGACGACAACCTGATTGTTCAGCGCGTTATGCGTGGCATTTGGCAATTTCTGCGCCCGCTTTTGACACACAAACCACCCGTACTACCGCGAATCTGGCAAACCTAAGAGACCCCGTATGGAACTGACCCCCAGAGAAAAAGACAAGCTGTTGCTGTTTACCGCCGCGCTGGTGGCAGAACGTCGCCTGGCCCGCGGGCTGAAGCTGAACTATCCGGAATCGGTGGCGCTAATTAGCGCTTTCATCATGGAAGGGGCACGCGATGGTCAAACTGTGGCCTCGCTGATGGAAGACGGGCGTCACATCCTGCGCCGCGATCAGGTGATGGAAGGCGTACCGGAGATGATCCCAGATATTCAGGTTGAAGCGACGTTTCCGGACGGATCAAAGCTGGTCACCGTCCACAACCCGATCGTTTAAGGAGCGGCAATGATCCCAGGTGAATATCAGATAGCCAAAGGCAATATCGCGCTCAATCAGGGGCGGGAAACCTGTACGATCGTGGTGGAAAATCATGGCGACAGACCCATCCAGGTGGGATCGCACTATCACTTTTCCGAGGTGAACCCGGCGCTGCGCTTTGACAGGCGGGCTGCACGCGGCTTTCGTCTAAACATTCCTGCGGGCACGGCGGTACGTTTTGAGCCGGGACAAAAACGCGAAGTCGAACTGGTGCGCGTCGCTGGCGCACAAAGGATCGTGGGTTTTCGCAACGAAGTGATGGGCGCGCTGGAGGCAAATGATGAGTGAAATTTCACGGCAGGCGTACGCCGACATGTTTGGCCCAACCACCGGCGATAAGGTACGTCTGGCGGATACCGACCTGTGGATTGAGGTGGAAAAAGACTTCACCACCTACGGCGAAGAGGTCAAATTCGGCGGAGGGAAAGTGATCCGCGACGGCATGGGTCAGGGACAAATGCGCGCGCAAGCGTGTGTGGATCTGGTGATAACCAACGCGCTGATCGTCGATCACTGGGGGATCGTGAAAGCGGATATCGGCATCAAGGACGCCAGGATCTTCGCCATCGGCAAAGCGGGTAATCCTGATATTCAGCCCGACGTCACGATCCCGATAGGCGTGGGAACTGAAGTCATCGCCGGGGAAGGCAAGATCGTCACCGCGGGCGGCGTGGATACGCATATTCACTGGATCTGCCCACAGCAGGCACAGGAGGCGCTGGTTTCCGGCGTAACGACGATGATCGGCGGAGGCACCGGCCCGGCAGCAGGAACTAACGCCACCACCTGCACGCCGGGTCCGTGGTACATCGCGCGCATGCTGCAGGCGGCAGACGCCTTGCCGGTTAACATCGGTTTGCTCGGCAAAGGCAACGGCTCAAACCCTGACGCCCTGCGCGAGCAAATCACCGCGGGCGCCATTGGCCTGAAAATCCATGAAGATTGGGGCGCTACGCCAGCCGCCATCAACTGTTCCCTGGAAGTGGCAGAGGAGATGGATATCCAGGTGACGCTGCACAGCGATACGCTCAATGAGTCCGGTTTCGTTGAAGATACGCTGGCGGCGATTGGCGATCGCACCATTCATACTTTCCACACCGAAGGCGCGGGCGGCGGCCATGCGCCAGATATCATCACCGCCTGCGCGCATCCAAATATTCTGCCCTCCTCCACTAACCCGACGCTGCCCTATACCGTCAACACCATCGACGAGCATCTCGACATGCTGATGGTTTGCCACCACCTCGATCCGGATATCGCCGAAGACGTGGCCTTTGCCGAATCACGCATTCGCCGGGAAACGATCGCTGCCGAAGATGTGCTGCATGACATTGGCGCGTTTTCCCTGACCTCGTCCGATTCACAGGCGATGGGGCGCGTGGGCGAAGTGATCCTGCGCACCTGGCAGGTGGCGCACCGCATGAAGGTTCAGCGTGGTCCGCTGGCAGAAGAAACAGGCGACAACGACAACCAGCGCGTTAAACGCTACGTCGCCAAATACACCATCAACCCGGCGCTAACCCACGGCATCGCCCACGAAGTTGGCTCCGTTGAGCCTGGCAAACTGGCCGATCTGGTGCTGTGGTCCCCAGCCTTTTTTGGCGTAAAACCAGCGACGATCGTAAAGGGCGGGATGATCGCGTGTGCGCCGATGGGCGATATCAACGCCTCGATCCCCACCCCGCAGCCGGTGCATTACCGCATGATGTTCGGCGCACTTGGCGCGGCGCGGCATCGTACTCGGCTGACCTTTATTTCGCAGGCCGCTAACGCGCAAAACATCCCGCAGCAGCTCAATTTGCAAAGCGCCATCGCCGTCGTCAAAGGCTGTCGGACGGTGAAAAAGGCCGACATGATCCACAACGGCCTGCAACCCAATATCACCGTCGATGCTCAGACTTATGAGGTGCGCATTGATGGCGAACTTATCACCAGCGAACCGGCAGACGTTTTGCCGATGGCGCAACGCTATTTCCTGTTTTGAGGAGTGACGATGATCTACCTGACCCAACGCCTTGACCACGCCCACCGCGTCACCGCAAGCGTCACGCTACCCATTGATATTCGAGTAAAAAGCCGTGCCAGAGTGACGCTGAACGACGGTCGCGAAGCCGGGCTAATGCTTCCGCGCGGTTTGCTGTTACGCAGTGGTGATCTGCTGACCACCGAAGATGGCAGCGAGGTGATCGAAGTGATCGCCGCGCCGGAGTCGGTTTCCGTGGTGCGCTGCGCCGATCCTTTCCTGCTCGCCAAAGCCTGTTATCACCTCGGCAATCGCCACGTTCCGCTGCAAATTCTGCCGGATGAGTTGCGCTACCATCACGATCATGTGCTGGACGCCATGTTGCGCCAGTTCAGCCTGGAGGTGACGTTCGCTCAACTACCGTTTGAACCGGAAGCAGGCGCTTATGCCAGTGAATCACACGGGCATCATCACGCCCATGCGCACTGATGCATAACATCCAACAGCTGCGTCTGATGCAGCTCGCCAGCAGCGCTCTCCCGGTGGGGTCGTTTACCTGGTCCCAGGGTCTGGAGTGGGCGGTTGAAATCGGCTGGGTGAAAAGCGCCGATGACTTCTCTAACTGGCAAATCCAGCAGATGGAGCAGAACTTCTTTACCGTCGACCTACCGCTACTGGCGAGACTGTATCGCGCCTGCGAGCAGGACGATCTCGCTGCAGCACGCCGCTGGAGCGCTTACCTGTTGGCCTGTCGGGAAACCCGCGAACTACGGGATGAAGAACGCAGTCGGGGCGCGGCGTTTACGCGGCTGGTCACCGACTGGGAAGCAGATTGCTCGCGGGAGTGGCGCGCGCTCTTTGTCGACAGCCAACTCTGCGGTATGGCCTGGCTGGGCGTGCGCTGGAAAATCCCCCTGACGGAGCTGGCATTAAGCCTCGGCTACAGCTGGATTGAAAGCGCAGTGATGGCTGGCGTCAAACTGGTTCCATTTGGGCAGCAGGCGGCCCAGCGTTTGATCATTGCGCTCTGCAATCGGTATGCGCAAGGTCTGGCACAGGCGCTGGCGTGTCCTGACGCCAGCCTCGGCTCCGCAACGCCGTTGGCGGCCATCGCATCTGCCCGGCATGAAACCCAATATTCCCGATTATTCCGCTCCTGAGGAGAAAAAATGAGTAACAACAAGCATCCCCTGCGCGTGGGCGTTGGTGGCCCGGTTGGCTCCGGCAAAACGGCGCTGCTGGAAGCGTTATGCAAATCCATGCGCAGCAGCTATCAACTGGCGGTGGTAACCAACGATATCTATACCAAAGAAGATCAGCGCATTCTCACCGAAGCAGGCGCACTGGAGCCAGACAGGATCGTCGGCGTGGAAACCGGCGGTTGCCCGCACACCGCTATCCGTGAAGATGCGTCGATGAATCTGGCCGCTGTTGAGGCGCTGAGCGAGAAATTCGGCAATCTGGATCTGATTTTTGTGGAAAGCGGCGGCGATAACCTGAGCGCCACCTTCAGCCCGGAATTAGCGGATCTGACGATCTATGTGATCGACGTTGCCGAAGGTGAGAAGATCCCGCGTAAGGGTGGCCCGGGGATCACCAAATCTGATTTTCTGGTGATCAATAAAACCGATCTGGCCCCTTACGTGGGCGCCTCGCTGGAGGTGATGGAGCGCGATACCCTACGCATGCGCGGCGAGCGTCCGTGGACGTTTAGTAATTTAAAATCCGGAGAGGGTCTGGAAAAAATTATCGCGTTTCTGGAAGAGAAAGGGATGCTGCGGGAGTAGAGTATTGCCCGGTGGCGCTACGCTTACCGGGCCTACAATATTATGTGCTTATGCCGCCGGTAATTCCGCCAGCGGCCAGCGAGGACGCACGGTCACGCCAAGATCCGCCGTTGCACCCGCTTTAAAACGCACCATGCCCGCGTAGGCGATCATCGCCCCGTTATCGGTGCAAAATTCCGGACGCGCGTAAAACACTTCGCCACGACGCTTTTGCATCATCTCGGCCAGTTTTGCACGCAGCGTACGGTTAGCGCTCACGCCCCCCGCCATCACCAGACGTTTAAAACCGGTTTGATCCAGCGCGCGTTTACACTTGATCATCAGCGTATCAACCACAGCATCTTCAAACGCACGGGCGATATCTGCACGCGTCTGATCGTCATTTTCATTATTACGAATGGTATTCGCGGCGAAGGTTTTCAGGCCGGAGAAGCTGAAATCCAGACCCGGACGGTCGGTCATCGGGCGCGGGAAGACAAAGCGTTTTTCAACGCCTTGCGATGCAAGCTTTGACAACATTGGGCCGCCAGGATAATCCAGCCCCAGCAGCTTGGCCGTTTTATCGAACGCTTCACCGGCGGCATCATCTATCGATTCACCCAGCAATTCATACTGCCCAATACCGGTGACGCTGATCAGTTGCGTGTGACCGCCGGAAACCAGCAGCGCAACGAACGGGAAAGCAGGGGGATTATCTTCCAGCATCGGCGCCAGCAGATGCCCTTCCATATGGTGCACAGGAATTGCCGGTACGCCCCAGGCGAACGCCAGCGAACGTCCTACGGTTGCGCCGACCAGCAGCGCGCCAACCAGACCAGGACCTGCGGTATACGCCACCGCATCAATCTCTTTTGCCGTCAGTCCCGCTTCTTTCAGCGCGGCCTGGATCAGCGGTACGGTTTTACGTACGTGATCGCGCGAGGCCAGTTCTGGCACTACGCCGCCGTAGTCAGCGTGTAATTTCACCTGACTATACAATTGGTTGGCTAAAAGACCTTTTTCATCGTCGTAAATGGCGATGCCGGTTTCATCGCAGGATGTTTCAATACCCAGTACACGCATGACTTGTTTTACCTCGCTCTATTACCGCGCAGTGTAGGACCAATGCGGGTTGATGTAAAACTTTGTTCGCCCCAGGAGTTCCGCTCGTGTATACTCCTTATCCTTATAAAAGTCCCTTTCAAAATCGCGTCGGTGCTTTACAAAGCAGCAGCAATTGCAGTAAAATTCCGCACCATTTTGAAATAAGCTGGCGTTGATGCCAGCGGCAAACCGAATTTATAAAGGTGAGAGTTACATGCCGGTAATTAAAGTACGTGAAAACGAGCCGTTCGACGTAGCACTGCGTCGCTTCAAGCGTTCATGCGAAAAAGCAGGTGTTCTGGCGGAAGTTCGTCGTCGTGAGTTCTATGAAAAACCGACTACTGAACGTAAGCGCGCTAAAGCTTCTGCTGTGAAACGTCACGCGAAGAAACTGGCTCGCGAAAACGCACGCCGTACTCGTCTGTACTAATCCATTGAGAGCCAAGGCTCTCAATTCAGACAGAGTTGTAGTTGTAAGGCCGTGCTTCCGGAAGGAATGCGCGGCTTGTTTTCGTTTATACGCGTCATCATTCAAGCTGCCTCTGCGTTGGCTGCAGTCGTTCCCTCCAGTCACGTACTGATGTACGCTCCTGAGGATTCGCTCCCTTGCCGTCTTGAAGCATCTTGAATGATTTTGTGTATATAAGTCATAAAAAAATAAACGGGGCATATGGCTGGACGAATTCCACGCGTATTTATAAATGACCTGCTGGCAAGAACCGACATTGTCGATCTCATCGACGCGCGGGTAAAGCTGAAGAAGCAGGGCAAAAATTATCACGCGTGCTGTCCGTTCCATAACGAAAAAACCCCCTCTTTCACCGTAAACGGTGAGAAACAGTTTTATCACTGCTTTGGGTGTGGCGCACATGGCAACGCCGTCGACTTTCTCATGAACTACGACAAGCTCGAGTTTGTGGAAACCGTCGAAGAACTGGCCGCAATGCACAACCTTGAAGTGCCCTATGAAGCAGGCAGTGGCCCTAGTCAGATAGAGCGCCATCAACGGCAAAGCCTTTATCAATTGATGGACGGCCTGAACACTTTTTATCAACAGTCTTTGATGCAACCCGCCGCTACCCCCGCGCGCCAGTACCTGGAAAAGCGAGGATTAAGTAGCGACGTTATCACCCGTTTTGCTATTGGTTTTGCGCCCCCCGGCTGGGACAACGTCCTGAAACGGTTTGGCGGCAATGCTGAGAATCGTAAATCGCTGGTCGATGCGGGAATGTTGGTCACCAACGATCAGGGACGCAGTTACGATCGCTTCCGCGAACGGGTGATGTTCCCCATCCGCGACAAACGTGGTCGAGTCATTGGTTTTGGTGGACGCGTGCTGGGCGATGCCCTGCCGAAGTATCTCAACTCCCCGGAAACCGATATTTTCCATAAAGGTCGCCAGCTGTATGGCCTTTATGAAGCCCAGCAGGATAACGCCGATCCGCAGCGCCTGTTAGTGGTAGAAGGCTATATGGATGTAGTGGCGCTGGCGCAATACGGCATTAACTACGCTGTGGCATCCCTTGGGACGTCAACCACCGCCGATCACATCCAGTTGTTGTTCCGCGCGACGAACAACGTAATTTGCTGTTACGACGGTGACCGTGCCGGACGCGACGCAGCATGGCGCGCGCTGGAAACCGCACTGCCCTATATGACAGACGGACGCCAGCTACGCTTTATGTTTTTACCTGACGGCGAAGACCCCGATACGCTGGTGCGTAAAGAAGGGAAAGAGGCCTTTGAAGCCCGGATGGAGAAGGCGCTGCCACTCTCCGCGTTTTTATTTAACAGCCTGTTGCCGCAGGTGGATTTGAGTACCCCGGACGGACGCGCACAGCTCAGCACGCTGGCATTACCGCTGATTACTCAGGTACCAGGCGAAACGTTGCGCATTTATCTGCGACAGGAGTTGGGAAACAAGCTTGGCATTCTCGATGACAGTCAGCTTGAACGTTTAATGCCAAAACTGGCAGAAAATGGGGCATCCCGCCCTGTTCCACAGCTAAAACGTACGACCATGCGTATACTTATAGGGTTGCTGGTACAGAACCCGGGTCTCGCCCCGCTGGTTCCGCCGTTAGGCGCACTGGATAGCAATAAGCTGCCTGGACTTGGCTTATTCAGAGAACTGGTCAACACTTGTCTGGCTCAGCCAGGTCTGACCACCGGACAACTTTTAGAACACTATCGTGGCACAAATGATGCTGCGACCCTTGAAAAACTGTCGATGTGGGACGATATAGCAGATAAAGATATCGCAGAGAAAACCTTCACCGACTCACTCAACCATATGTTTGATTCGATGCTTGAGCTGCGCCAGGAAGAGTTGATAGCTCGTGAGCGCACACACGGTTTAAGCAGCGAAGAACGCCGGGAACTCTGGACGCTGAACCAGGAACTGGCCAAGAAATAACAGAAAGACAAAAGTATTTAACGGCTTAACTGCCGAATATCGCTCGGGAAGCCCCCGACAGCCGCACGGAGAGGCAGCGGCAAAATATAAGTATGCCCTCGTTTTGCCGTTGGCGGTTTTACCGCCCAACACCAATCAAACGAATTAAGTGTGGATACCGTCTTATGGAGCAAAACCCGCAGTCACAGCTGAAGCTACTTGTCCAACGTGGTAAGGAGCAAGACTATCTGACCTATGCCGAGGTCAATGACCATCTGCCGGAAGATATCGTCGATTCAGATCAAATCGAAGACATCATCCAAATGATCAATGACATGGGTATTCAGGTGATGGAAGAAGCACCTGATGCCGATGATCTGCTGCTTGCTGAAACCTCCAACAGCACCGATGAAGACGCGGAAGAAGCGGCTGCCCAGGTTCTGTCCAGCGTTGAGTCCGAAATCGGTCGTACAACTGACCCGGTCCGCATGTACATGCGTGAAATGGGTACCGTTGAACTGTTAACCCGTGAAGGCGAAATCGACATCGCTAAACGCATCGAAGACGGGATTAACCAGGTTCAATGCTCCGTTGCCGAATACCCGGAAGCCATCACCTACCTGCTTGAGCAATACGATCGTGTAGAAGCTGAAGAAGCGCGTCTTTCCGATCTGATCACCGGCTTTGTCGATCCGAACGCGGAAGAAGACATGGCGCCAACGGCGACACACGTCGGTTCTGAGCTCTCTCAGGAAGAGATGGATGACGATGCAGACGAAGATGAAGAAGATGACGACGACAGCAGCGATGACGACAACAGCATCGACCCTGAATTAGCGCGTGAAAAATTCGGTGAACTGCGTACTCAGTACGAAATCACTCGCGACACCATCAAAGCGAAAGGCCGCAGCCATGCTGCCGCGCAGGAAGAAATTCAGAAGCTGTCTGAAGTGTTCAAACAGTTCCGCCTGGTGCCGAAGCAGTTCGACTACCTGGTAAACAGCATGCGCGTCATGATGGACCGCGTGCGTACTCAGGAACGTCTGATCATGAAGCTCTGCGTTGAGCAGTGCAAAATGCCGAAGAAAAATTTCATCACCCTGTTCACTGGCAACGAAACCAGCGAAACCTGGTTCAACGCGGCAATCGCGATGAACAAACCGTGGTCTGAAAAACTGCACGACGTGGCAGATGATGTTCACCGCGGACTGCAGAAACTGCAGCAGATTGAAGAAGAAACCGGCCTGACCATCGAGCAGGTTAAAGACATCAACCGTCGCATGTCCATCGGTGAAGCGAAAGCCCGCCGTGCGAAAAAAGAGATGGTTGAAGCGAACTTACGTCTGGTTATCTCTATCGCCAAGAAATACACCAACCGTGGTCTGCAGTTCCTGGATTTGATTCAGGAAGGTAACATCGGTCTGATGAAAGCGGTTGATAAGTTTGAATACCGTCGTGGTTACAAGTTCTCTACCTATGCAACCTGGTGGATCCGTCAGGCGATCACCCGCTCGATCGCGGATCAGGCACGTACCATCCGTATCCCGGTACATATGATTGAGACCATCAACAAGCTCAACCGTATCTCCCGTCAGATGCTGCAAGAGATGGGCCGCGAGCCGACGCCGGAAGAGCTGGCTGAACGCATGCTGATGCCGGAAGACAAGATCCGTAAAGTGCTGAAGATCGCTAAAGAGCCTATCTCCATGGAAACGCCGATCGGCGACGATGAAGATTCGCATCTGGGTGATTTCATCGAGGATACCACCCTCGAGCTGCCGCTGGATTCTGCTACCACCGAGAGCCTGCGTGCCGCAACGCACGACGTTCTGGCTGGCCTGACCGCCCGTGAAGCGAAAGTTCTGCGTATGCGTTTCGGTATCGATATGAACACCGACCACACGCTGGAAGAAGTCGGTAAACAGTTCGACGTTACCCGCGAACGTATCCGTCAGATCGAAGCGAAAGCGCTGCGTAAACTGCGCCACCCGAGCCGCTCTGAAGTGCTGCGTAGCTTCCTCGACGATTAATCTCGCCGCATAAGCATAAACGCCACCGCAAGGTGGCGTTTTTCTTTATAGTCCCCGCCTGGCCAGGGCGTCATTCACTTCCTGATACGCCTCCACCAGTTTATCCAACGTAATCCGGCTTAACCCGCTGGGATTCGGCAAAACCCATATTTGCGTCGCGCCAATAGTCAGCGTTTGTTTTCCCCACTGCGCCCCTCGCTGGCTGAGGCCCTGCTCAAATGCCTGCTTCCCAAGGATTGCGAGTGCGGCGGGCTGATACTCTTCTATTTTCTCAATGAGCTTACGACCGCCGTTGTGCATCTCCTGTAACTTCACTTCATTGGCTTGCACCGTCGGTCTGTCGACAAATTTAGTCACGCCGCAACGGAAGTCCAGCAGGTGTTGTGCCTCTTCGGGTTTGAGCTGGCGATCGGTAAATCCCGCCTGATGGATGACCTTCCAGAAGCGATTAGCGGGATGTGCAAAGGGGAATCCTGTACCTGCGGAAGATAACCCCGGATTGATGCCGCAAAACACCACCCGCAGCCCCGGCGCCAGTATGTCCTTAACCATAATTACTCCCATCAATACATCAGAGGAACAAGTATAACGGACTGAAAATACATTGTTTATAAAAACAGCATCCGTACGCTTATGTCTGGATTGCAACGCGGAGTTACTTTATAATCCACCGCCACGGCCCCTTAGCTCAGTGGTTAGAGCAGGCGACTCATAATCGCTTGGTCGCTGGTTCAAGTCCAGCAGGGGCCACCAGACAAAACAAGGAGTTAGATGAGAAATCGTCTAACTCCTTTTTCGTTTTATACGAATCGGGTCAGGTAATGGGTCAGGTAAGGAATTGCCTCCCTACCCTCTTCATCTCGCTGCCAGCATCCCTGGATAGTGCTTCGCCACGATATCATTCATCTTTTCTGTAAGATCGTACCGCTTAAAAGTGATGTGCGCTGTTCCCTTCTGAAAGTAACTGATACTGAAGAAATAATCTTCATAAACATCCTTCGAAGGGTTGTCCCGAATATGCTCCATCAATCGAGTAGTAACATCGCCACGGTTGTCGGGTATCGGTTTACCATCCAGCAGAAACAGCATTCGTTCCAGGTCCGCTAATTGATCCCGCCGCCATCCCCAGTTCAAACTAAATCCCCAGCGGCTATGCGTCACCAGATTGTTGACGATGATCTTTTTACCAAAGCTGCAGGGACTATTGGTTTTGTAATCCCATGACAACCCTTTGAAGACATTGATAATGCCACGCTCAAACACATCCATTTTGTTCAGATGTAGCTGCTCAAAAGTACTGAGGATATTTGCCTCGCTGATGGCGGGCAGATCCCCCTCCTCCAGGTTCTTATGCCACTGGTCACGGGCCTGAGCATCCATCAAGGCCATCATGCCAGACTTCAACATCAAGTCTCGCCAGATACTACGGTCAATATTGCGGGTAACGGCAGGCAGCGCTTTGTCTACCTTTTCGGTCATCCAGCTATCGTAACGGTGCCCGGCCTTCATCGCCCAGTCTTGCGCTGTGCCACCGCCAATTTCTGAGGTTAGCCGTGAAATCGAATCAAGCTGCTGAATGAGTTGTTCTATCTGTTTCAGTGCGGTATCGCGGCCAGTGACCACACGTTCGATATTGGTCGAAAGGATAAGTTCGTTGTGATCTGTTAACACGTCGGGTTCTGTTTGCATCGTTAATCGTCCGTAAAAGCAAACACGCCTGCCGGAATTGGCAGGCGCATTATGCGAGGAATAAAAAGGGTGGAAAGCGCAGAGGTAAAAATCAGGAATGATGCTCGAAGAATTTAAGTATTCATTAATCCGGTAGCTCGCCTTGCTCTGAGAATATCGGTAGCGGTCAGGAACGGCGTTTGCTCCTGCCAAGTGAATCCTTTGCGGTCAGTACGTATCAGTTCATAGCGTTCCACCAGGAAATTCACCGCATCAGCAAGCGTTATTCCCGCTTCGATGTGCTCATGAATAGCTGAATCATCGTGGAATGGCGTGTCGTTGAGTGTCAGGCCGTAATGCTGCTCCAGCAGATACGTTAAAAGTTGCTGCCAGACCTGCACAGGTGACAGGCGTGACGAAACCGGCAACGTGGCCGGTACAGTTGAGATTTGCATGAGTTGAGTCTCTTAAAGAAAGGAACGGAAGATTTGATGGCTTACAAAGCTAAGATGATGCAGAGGATCAGTCTTTAACCTGATTTGATGGATAAATTGCGATATACACGTACCCATGACTGCCCAGCGTATCGGCTTCACAAGTCAGCCCGTTACGGTACAACGTGGCACAGTGTGCGCACCGGGGATTCAACTCGCCGGAGAGCAGCATCAGCTCCAGATGTGCGACAAAATGCGCGAAGGCTTCATCCAGTTGTAGGGCAAGCATCTCGCTGAATGAGCCGGTGAATCCTGCCCGGTCTGCCAGAAAATGCAGACGGTTGCCTTCCTGCACCAGTCGGGCTCCGAAGCATGGTGTGATATCTCGTTTAAGACCCCAGATTTGGGGCGTGGATTGGCCCCTATATTTCCATACACTTTTTATCACTTAACCCATTACTGGTTCGCCGCCGCAGATATTCCCGTGGCGAACGATACCCCAGTGCACTATGCGGATGCCATTCGTTGTAATGTTCGAAGGCCTCCGCAAGGTTCTTTACCGCTGTTAACCCGTCGGGTTTCGGCATGATGCTGATGTAATCGCGCTTCATCGTTTTCACGAAGCTCTCTGCCATCCCGTTGCTTTCCGGGCTACGTACCGCCGTATGTTTAGGCTCCAGTCCTACCATTCTGGCGAACTGACGCGTCTGATAAGAACGGTAGGCTGAACCGTTGTCTGTCAGCCACTCAACTGGGGATGTCGGCAGGCTGTTACCGAAACGACGCTCCACGGCACCCAGCATGACGTCCTGCACGGTTTCACTGTCATATCCACCGTTACTGGCCGCCCAGTAAAGTGCCTCGCGATCGCAACAGTCCAGAGCGAACGTGACCCGCAGTTTTTCACCGTTATCACAGCTGAACTCGAAGCCGTCAGAGCACCACCGCTGGTTACTTTCTCCAACGGCCACTTTCCCTGTATGCGCCCGCTTCGATGGCGGTATTTCCGGTTTACGCTCAAGCAGCAGCGCATTCTGACGCATGATGCGGTATACGCGTTTGGCATTGATCACCGCCATGTCGTCAGTTTCTGATTGTCTGCGCAGCAGTGCCCATACCCGACGATAACCATAGGTGGGCAGATCGCCGATAACGGTATGGATACGGGCCAGCGCGTCAGTATCATCAGGCTTGCGCTTGCACCGACGATCCTGCCAGTCCTTCGACCGACGGGCCATGGCATGCAGTTGCGCACGTGAGACCCGGAGGCAACGACTGACAAGGCTTATTCGCCATCCTCCGGCAACAAGGGCACGTGCGCTATCCACTTTTTTTGTCGGCCATATTCAACGGCTTCTTTTAGCAGCTCGTTTTCCATGGTTTTCTTGCCCAACAGGCGTTGCAGCTCTTTAATTTGCTTCATCGCAGATGCCAGCTCCGACGCGGGCACAACCTGTTCTCCTGCGGCAACGGCTGTAAGGCTGCCTTCCTGATACTGCTTACGCCACAGGAACAGCTGACTGGCAGCAACGCCATGCTGACGGGCGACCAGCGACACGGTCATTCCGGACTCAAAACTCTGCTGAACAATGGCGATTTTTTCCTGAACACTTCGCCGTCTGCGCTTCTCTGGACCTAAAACATCAATCATTCGGACTCCAACGACTGTAAGCGTCAAGTCACTGCCGCCTGTGATTCCAGTCCCGGGATCGCTAGCTTAGAGCTCCGTCTAATTTAGAAGGAGCTCTGTTTATGGAAAATGCTGCCAACTGGCGAACTGAATCGCGTACCGTCTATTCCAGTGACTTCAAACTTCGGATGGTCGAACTGGCTTCACGACCAGATGCCAACGTCGCACAACTGGCGCGGGAACATGGCGTTGATAATAATCTCATTTTTAAGTGGATACGCCTCTGGCAGAGAGAGGGGCGAATCTCTCGTCGAATGCCTGCAACTATCGTGGGGCCGGTGGTACCTCAATCTCTTCCGGCTTCTCCGACTCTGTTGTCCGTCGACGTTATCAACGACCCGTTGCCCGCAGCAGAGAATGACACTCTGTGTACGTTCTCCTCCGCTCACGCCAGCGCCACTTCCTGTCATGTTGAGTTCCGCCACGGCAAAATGACGCTGGAGAACCCGTCGTCAGAGTTGCTGACTGTGCTGATCCGCGAATTGACCGGGAGGACACCATGATATCCCTCCCGTCAGGCACCCGCATCTGGCTGGTCGCCGGGGCCACGGATATGCGTAAATCCTTCAACGGGCTGGGCGAACAGATACACCACGTTCTGGATGAGGATCCCTTCTCCGGCCATCTGTTTATCTTCCGGGGACGCCGTGGCGATACCGTGAAAATACTTTGGGCTGATGCTGATGGTCTGTGCCTGTTTATCAAACGCCTGGAAGAGGGACAGTTCGTCTGGCCTGCTGTACGCGACGGCAAAATCGCGATCACCCGCTCACAACTTGCCATGCTCCTTGATAAGCTGGACTGGCGCCAGCCAAAAATATCCCGCCTTAACTCACTGACAATGTTGTAAAAAAATCATAACCGCATTATAAAAGCGGTTATGAATCACGACTATCTCGCCCGTATCGCTGCGCTGGAAGACGCGCTTCGCCAGAAAGACAGTCAGCTCAGTCTCGTTGCAGAGACTGAGTCGTTCCTGCGTTCTGCACTGGCCCGCGCAGAAGAGAAAATAGAGAACGAAGAGCGCGAGATAGAGCATCTGCGGGCACAGATAGAAAAACTGCGTCGAATGTTGTTCGGTACCCGCTCCGAAAAACTTCGCCGACAGGTTGAAGAAGCCGAAGCCCTGCTGAAACAGCAGGAGCAGCAAAGCGATCGCTACAACGGACGGGAAGACGATCCGCAGGTACCTCGCCAGTTGCGTCAGTCCCGCCATCGTCGCCCGTTACCAGCACATCTTCCCCGCGAGATACATCGGCTGGATCCTGCGGAAACCAGCTGTCCGGAATGCGGCAGCGGTATGGCGTACCTCAGCGAAGTCAGCGTGGAGCAGCTGGAACTGGTCTCCAGCGCCCTGAAAGTGATCCGCACGGTCAGGGTGAAAAAGGCCTGCACCCGATGTGACTGTATCGTTGAAGCACCTGCGCCATCACGTCCCATCGATCGGGGTATCGCCGGGCCGGGTCTGCTGGCCCGCGTGTTAACGGCCAAATACTGCGAACACCTGCCGCTGTATCGCCAGTGCGAAATCTTTGCCCGTCAGGGCGTGGATCTGAGCCGGGCTCTGCTCTCCAACTGGGTGGATGCATGTTGCCGGTTAATGGCCCCGCTGGATGAGGCCCTTTACCACTACGTGATGGACTGCCACAAACTGCATACGGATGACACTCCGGTTCTGGTGCTTGCACCGGGCAGAAAGAAGACGAAAACCGGGCGTATCTGGACGTATGTACGTGACGACAGAAGCGCAGGTTCATCAGATCCGCCAGCGGCATGGTTCGCCTTCTCGCCAGACCGGCAGGGAAAACATCCTCAGCAACACCTTCGCCACTATCATGGTGTGCTGCAGGCGGATGCCTTCGCAGGCTACGATCGGTTGTTCAGTCCGGAACGTGAAGGAGGGCCGCTGACAGAAGCCGCATGTTGGGCCCATGCCCGCCGAAAAATCCATGATGTCTATATAAGCACTCACACAGCGACAGCGGAAGAAGCCCTGAAACGTATCGGTGAGCTGTACGCGATAGAAGAAGAAATACGCGGCCTAACGACAGAAGAGCGTCTGGCAGCCAGACAATCGCAAAGCAAACCACTGCTGGCATCGCTGCATGAATGGCTGGTAGAAAAAAATGAGACGCTGTCGAAAAAGTCCCGTCTGGGCGAAGCGTTCGCTTATGTCCTGAACCAGTGGGATGCGCTGTGCTACTACTGTGAAGATGGCCTGGCAGAGCCTGATAACAACGCTGCCGAACGAGCCCTTCGTGCCGTCTGTCTTGGGAAAAAGAATTTTATCTTCTTCGGCAGCGACCACGGTGGTGAGCGCGGAGCCCTGCTGTACGGACTGATCGGGACGTGCAGGCTGAATGGTATCGATCCGGAAGCCTACCTTCGCCATATCCTGAGCGTACTGCCGGAGTGGCCCAGCAACAAAGTGGCCGAACTGCTGCCATGGAACGTGGTTCTTACCGATAAATAACCGTCAATACGGCGCTCACTTAACGCTTACTATTTGCCTACCGCCGACAATCAGATGGTCGGGAACGCGGATTTCCACCAGCATCAGCGCCTGTACCAGACGCTGGGTGATGGCTTTGTCTGCCTGGCTCGGAGCAACTTCCCCGGATGGGTGGTTATGGGCAAATATCACTGCTGCCGCGTTAAAGTACAGGGCGCGTTTCACCACCTCGCGGGGATGGACTTCGGTGTGACTGATAGTGCCAGTGAATAGCGTTTCGTGGGCAAGCAACTGATTCTGGTTATTGAGGTACAGCACGACAAATTCTTCACGCTCAAGAGTTCCCATTTTCAGCCTGAGCCAGTCGCGAGTTGCCTGTGTAGAGGTGAATGCCACACCCGGTTCACGCAGGTGTTGTTCAAGCAGAACCAAGGCTCGCTTAATGGTACGCAGTGAGGTCAACGGCAGTTCAGGTGTAAAAAGAGTGATTTGTTTATCCACAGCAAATCTCCTTAATTAAAGGTGGTAAGGATGGCACTGGATTCGGCACGACAGGCGTGATGGCCGTATTCGAGGAGGAAGATAGCAATATGATTGCGAATGCATGAGGAAACGAAAACCAGCAATGACCCAGTGACTCACACTCATTCACAGTGTTAAAAATAAAAAATCCCGCAATCCAATGAGGATGCGGGAGGATGCTTGTGGATAATATCTATCTGAAATAATTTAGAAAAATGATTTTTTCGTTCAGATACTTCTCGGATATGATCGTCTGCTGAGTGCCAGGAGCGGAAGTAGCCAACATTGTTATCTGTGTAAATTTAAAGGGAATAGGTCAATCTGTTATATCATCCTTGTTTCTTTTAGATCATGTAGTAAATTATAGATGGTTATTCATTATAAAGAGAGTGTTAGCGTGTCTATCCTTCATCCAACTTTGGAAAACATACTCCGTTTAAAGGTTGCGCCCACTCCCGGTGAGCTTCACTTGTTAAATCACCTTACGGAGAGCTTGGATGATAGCTACGAAATTTTCTTTAATCCATTTATTGATGGGGATCGCCCTGATTTTATCATTCTTAAAAAACACACGGCAATTTTTATTATTGAAGTGAAGGACTATAACCTAGTTAATTATAGTGTGGATGCTTTTAATAAATGGCAAGTTAGTTCTGAAAAAGGGGTGTCGAAGATTTCATCACCTCAATCACAAGCTTTCAGGTACAAGTCAAATTTATATAATCTACATTTACCAGTATTAGGTCTGTCTTATCTAAAAAACCGCAATTTTTTTAACATTGTCCAGCCGTTTGTTTACTTACACAAAGGTAATAAAGCCAATATAGATTCGTTATATTCCCACGCCCAGAGTGAATTGATGGCGCGATCTAGGCATATTGATGCACAATACAGGAATAAAGAAATTTCTGTAGAGCAATACAATCAACAGGCAGACAAAATCTCGCGGCTAAAAAGAAAGTCAACTAGAGATAAGTCCATGGCTTACGGCGCTGATCGAATAAAAGAACTCGTTAATAAAATTAAAAGCTTTAAGCCACATGTCCTGTTCGACGATCGTGTGTATGACGATTTTAAAAGACGCTTGATGCCAAGCGACCATACTTTAAAACAGGGAAAAAAAATCTTCTTAGATAAGCGTCAGAGTAAGTTGGCAATAAGCGTGTCTGGAAAAGAAAAGATTAAGGGTGTAGCAGGCTGTGGCAAAACTACCATCATTGCAAATCGAGCGGTAAATGCATTTCATCGGCATGATGATATTGTATTGATTCTGACTTTCAATATAACACTAAAAAACCTCATTAAAGACCGAATCAGCGATGTTCTTGGTTATCGAGACGATCAACATTTCGCAGTGACAAATTATCATCAGTTTTTTATGTCTCAATTGATTGAGACAGAACAGGATGTCAGTGAATTAATTGAAAAATATGGATTTAATGAATTATTTAACCGTGATTTATTCAGCGGTTTTTCTGTTAGTAAGTATCGGACAATTTTGATTGATGAAGTTCAGGACTTTGAAAATGAATGGGTAAAAATTATTCGTGACAACTTCCTCAATCACGAGGGTGAAATGATTCTGTTTGGTGACGAATCACAAAATATTTATGAAAGAGATAACAAAAGAGCAGCCGTCATCGCGCAGGGATTTGGTGAATGGAAGAAATTAAGTCGTTCCTATCGTACAAGCAGTGACTCGCCTTTGAATCGAATTTTTAAAGATTATCAATTGAAGTATCTGGTCGAAAAACATGCAGACATAGACTTATTTGAACAACAAAACATCCAGTCAGGAATGAATTTTGATATTATCAAATATCATTTCTTTCCATCCGACTGGGAAAACAAATGCTTTGAAAAAATTCAAAGTTACATCAAAAATTATAGTTTCAATCCAAATGACATTGTTATTTTGTCGTCTAATATTTTTCTTGTTCGTCGATTAAATGAAAAGTTGAATGAATTTGAAAATACCACCTGTATGTTTGAAACATATGAAGAACTAATTGAACTCCTACCGGAAGGAAAGAAGCATTACGATATCAATAGCTTAAAATTGCTCACAAAAGAGGAGTTACGTGATTTTATTAAGCGACATACTGGTATTAAATCTGATATTGAGCGGGTAAGAAGGACAAAGAAAAATCATTTTTATCCGAATAGTGGATTGATCAAACTATCCACGATACATAGTTTTAAAGGTCTGGAGTCTAAAACCGTGTTTTATATTATGGATGACAAAGATACTCCTGAGATTATCTATACATCGATCACGCGATCTATTGAGAACCTCATTATCTTGGATAAAAGTAGTGAGGGGAAATATAAAAGTTTTTTTAGCGAAATCAATACGAATTGAAAAAAAATCTATACAGTTCAGCTGTAAACAGCCCGCTTAACCGGACCATTCACTTTTAGAGATCTTCCGGCAAACCAACTTCCGTTTCTCGCTGTGAGTTCAACTGATGCTATACGGGGGATTTAGTGTCAGAATTGGATATTGCTATTCTCATGATATGCTCGTTGACGGAGAACACTTTGAACCAGAGCAAAGATGGATACCCACAGGGCCCGTTAGTACGAGCTGTGTGGGACTGCTGTGATGAGCTTTATCAGAAACTCGGTCGAGCACCCTCGCGACAGGAATTCAATGATGAAATTGGCAAACGCGAACCTCATCGCATAGGTATTAGCACCCATTCCCGCCAGTGGGGAGAATGGATGCGTCATCATAATTTCTCAACGTATATTGTTGATATTCCCGGTATAATTCCTGAAGAAATGCATTATCCGCAATATCTCCGCGTATGGTATGCCGTGACACAACTCAATTCCGCTTCTGCTAAAAATATTGTTCAGTGGATCCGTAACAGCAACGCCCCCCTGAAAGAGAGCGAGATTCGTATTCAACTGGATGCATTAACCGTTAATAGCAACTCCCGATATCGATATCTTGGTAGCCGAAAAAGCGCCCGGACTGACCTGGGTAGCCCATACGACTTGTTATTTCGTAGCGGAAACCTACGAAATACACGGTATGAACAGTATGTGCAGGAGCTGCACGGCATATGGGACATTGGCGATGATGGCAGGACGCCAATTCAGATTGCCGCCCCAAGGCCAGGCGATCGGATGGTAGTTGAAGCGAGAGGTGAATTATTCAATGAATTGCCTGACGATGAAGGTGACTTTCGCCTCAAAGCACTACGTGAGGTCATTATTCGAGAAGGGCAACCAGTATTTAGACGAAAGCTCATTGAAGCTTATGAGGGTAAATGCGCAGTAACGGGCTGTTCAATCCAAGTGTTGCTTGAAGCTGCACATATCACCCCCTACGCAGGAGCGTGGCATACCCGTGCTCAGCATGGCCTGTTACTGAAAACAGATATCCATACTCTATTTGACCGTGGTTTGCTCTGGATTGATACCGAGTTGAAAATAAGGATATCAGAACAGTTGTTCGGGACAGAATATGCAGAGTTAGATGGCCGATATCTCAGGTTACCTAAAGATAAGCAAAACTGGCCGTTAACAACTCATCTGATAAATCATCGGCAATATTGGATTGAAAATCGTAATGATGTTGAAAGTGCTTAACGCTACTACTGTCTGCATCTCGCTCTGAGCAGACTTTAAAACCAGAAGCGGATACATTTACCTGAATAAAGAAAGTGACAACTGCGCTCGTGGTTCGGAATGTAGTGGCACACTGAATTTGGCCAAGGATGTCGGTGGATACTAAGCGACAAAAAAAGAAAACCTCGACTGCCGGAGGCAATCAGGGCTATTAATGCCACCAGTGCGGAACCTGCTACCAGTAGCATGTAAATGTATTGATTGAATTTCATATTCTTCCTTAATGAGAGTTAGGGTGTTTTCTTTTGCTGACTCAGTCATCGTTGGCGACGAAACTGGCTCAGACATCACGCACGCCTTAAATGCAAAAGCCCCTGTTGCGTTAGCAACAGGGGCTGGATTTATTTTGTGTCGATGACGGTATCAGTATCCGGTTTTAACTTTATACATCAGCAACGTTTTGCTTCCCCTGGCAATCTTCACATACAGGCCGTTATCCTTCGTGCCACGCACGAAACTGGCCTTCACATCACCCTGACAATCACCGCCATCGTAGGGCACATTAATGCCAGTCTCATGTACCAGGTCGATAACACCAAAATTATTATCAGCACAGGCAGTGCCCGGCCAGTCCTGAATCAAAGCAAATTTATGGTCGTCACTGACACCGCTCAGCGAGCAGACAGAGCTATTGATATCGTTCCCCTGACACCAGTACGACTCGCCCGGATTGCCTTTATCCATCAGTTGTTCGGGTAACTGCGCTGCACTGGCGGTAAAAGACAATACAACGGCGGATACTGCAGTAAACATCTTGAACATGGTTTACTCCCTGAATCATCAGTGGCGCATGGCTGCGCAGATTTCTTCTGTGCCAGTCATGGCATGATTAAAAGCGTTTATAACGGAACAGCTCTTTGCTTTGGTACAACACTACCAAGTCGTCGTAATCTGGCTTTTTGTGATTGGGCATAAAGGTGGCAATCGTCCCGGGACGGCACAGGTCTTTTACGGTGACACCAAATTTCCGATCTGGAGTAATGGTGAAACCTTTTGACGCTTCATCGCGCCGGATGCTTATCCAGCCCCATAACCCACCCTCGCAGTCTTTAAGCGGTGCGGAACGTACGGTCACCATTCCACCACTGCGATCAGCAAACATAGCTTCGCATTTCCCGGTAACCTGACGGTGTGCATCACACCAGAAAATATTGCCGCTTTTATTGTTTACCGCAGCAGGTAATACCCGGTTGTAAGGCCCCCCCCCTGCACCGTGGCGCAAGTCAGCAGACTGACTGCTATCAGCAGCGTTCTGAACATTGGTTTCATGATAATCTCCTTTAAAGAGAAGCCATCGGTTGAAGGCCGATGGGAATACATTAGGCCACCAGCGTCAGGAACAGCATCACCAGCCAGACCCAGAAATAAGCTGATTTCTGCCCCAGTGATTTAGCCCGTCGCCAGAGATAGAACGGCACCAGCCACGCCAGCTTGCCGAAGGCTGTCGTATCCACCCCGGCCTTACGCAGACGTCTTTCATCCAGGTAGCCCAGAGAGATATTGAGCAGCAATGTAATAAACCAGTACTGTCCACCCGATACGGCGTCATAGGCCTCCTCAAAACCCATACCGCTCAGTCCCGCCGTCCACAGTTCAAGCGCGTAGCCAATGGACGGGGCAAAAGCCAGTGTCCAGACGACACCACCCGGAATGCTGTGCCCCGGCAGTGCCGGTGGTGTGATGCAATGCGCCAGCGCGGCCGTCAGCGAGGTGGTGGATAAGGGTTGCCAGTCTGTCATTCCCGGCTGCCACACCAGTGTGGATGCGGTAAGTTCGCCGCGTTTAACACGCTCCGTCATTTCCTCTTCGGTGATACCGTCGTGGCGGATGCCATTTTTCTCGTAATGCCAGTTCATGATTCTCCTTATCTCTGAAATACCGGCACAGGCCGGAGGTTGATTAAGCAGCACTGCCCGCTGAGCTTCTGTCAGGAGAGGTCAGTAACAGGGCTTCGCGAATGAAACTAAAGTGAGGAAGTGCGTGGATGAAAGCAGGCTGACTGGTCAACTGGCTGATGGTTTTTCTGGGTATAAAAGTGGTGTTCAGCACTGTGACGGCGTGAATATCTGTCAGCGGATGGACCGTGATATGCCCCCGAAACTCACCGGCCAGATACCAGCAACCTGACTGCGAAATCAGACGGTACGGGGCCAGGCTCTCACAGCGTTGCCCCTCGGCCAGCAGCGTCACCCGCTGGCGGGAGGTAATGGCGGTTACCAGTCGGTAAAACACCAGTGAGCCGGAAGGACTCACCCCGTGTGGCAGTTGCCACACCAGACAGGGTGCATCATCCGACGCCAGCAGGGCACTGACCAGTCTGCGGTCAAAGCCCGGAAATACATCAGCGAGACCGGTGCGGTGAGCAAAGGTCAGCACATCCAGTTCACCCTGCGCACCGTTACCTCCAGTGCGCAGGCGACAGAGCCCCTGACGATACTCCAGGTCCAGGTACATGAGCCGCTCACGAAAATCCCGCCGCAGAGTGCGAACCGACACCCCGAACTCGGCGGCAAGCTTCGTCACGCTCAGAGTTTCGCCCGCCACCAGGCGACCGATGATGAGTGACAATCTGACCGCCAGCCGGTCATGGCGACGTTCTGCCTGTGTCATGGAACATTCTCCGTGAAGGATTAACTGACTGAAATTAATGTGATTACTTTACAGAGGGGGGTGGACAGGGAATGGACACTGCGGGAACTATTTTTTGCATCCGCATTATGCGAGAACGGACGCGGTCTACAGAAGTATTAGTCTGTTTTGCAAACAATCCCATTGAGGTGTAACGGACAGGTTGTGTCCATTATTAACGCAGCGATAACAATACCAAGGTTATGAAGAGTACAATTCGCTCCTTTACAGTTGCTCGAGCAGGGTTTCCGCCATCACCCACAGGGCACGATTAAGCTTCACATCGCCATCTATGCCACGTACCGCACGGGTATGGGTTCGTCCACCTTTTGCACTACGACCACTTAACCCGCCTTTAATCAGGTTTTCCTGGATACGCTGATAGGTGGTCCACAGGTCATCACTGTAATCCTCGTAACGACGGGGAGTCAGAACCTGCGCCTCGGTTACTGGCTGGTGGTCCTCGCCGAAGCGATAAGTGATTGCGGCTTTTGCCAGTGCCTGACGGGCCGGAGGTGGCAGCACCAGCGACTGCATGGCATCGCGCTTTTCCTCTACCCGGTCAAAAATCCCCAGCACCTCATACGCCCCTTCTATCACCTGACTCACTACGTCTCCTTTATGCGGAACGCGCACCTCGCCAAAGGTCTCGCCGCAAATCAAACCATTCTGGCAGACCTGGCGAAACAACCCTGGCAGCATCTGGTAGGAACTGGAGCCATCGTGGGAATTCAACAGAATGATTTCCGGCACCTGTTTACCGGTGATCTGGCCCTCACGGCGCAGGCGCAACATGTGCTTTGTGTGCTCACGACGCTCAGGATCACGAACACGGGTCTGACAGGCAAAGAATGGTTGAAAGCCTTCGCGCTGTAGGCTGTCGAGCAGGGAAATTGTGGGAATGTAGGTATACCGTGCGCTGCGTGAAGCGTGTTTATCTTCGCTGAAAACACTCGGTACCGCGCGGAACAGCTCTTCACGGGTTAAAGGGCGATCACGACGGATAACATTAGCTGCGCCAAAGCGCGAAGCCAGACGGGTCATAAACAGACTCCTTACGAAAATTAAATAAAAGAAAGCTCTGTCGCACAGGCGACAGGGCTCATGGAATAGCAAAGAGTTGAAGAAAATTCAGAAGAAGAAACTCCAGACGGCACGGGCGACAGATACTACCGTATCGCGTACAGTCTGAATGATGGTCCGAACCGGGGGCGGTATTAGCGGCATGGAACTTACCGTATCCAGTAATGTACCTACCGTCTCACCAAAATCATCGCGGGCTTTTTTATTAACGGCATCGGTACGAAGCGGCGTATAGAGTTGTACCGCAACGGGGCTACTGGCCTCACGGGGAAGGCTGCGAATCATCCGCTCAGCCATCACCCGTAGCCCCCACTGCAGACGGACCGACACAGCACACACCGGATGCACGGGCTGGAACAACTCATGCAATAGGCAGATTTTACGGCTGATGTTTTGTTTCTGTTCTGTGGATAATCGTTCTCCTCTGCTGGTGGGCTCAGCCTTGTCCGACTGGCTGATAACAAACAGCACCTTATGCCGGTATGCCTCGCCAATCACCTTGTGATAAAAGTGCTCATCCACTGCCAGCGCCCGGTCATCAGCCTTAATCAACCACAGCACCAGGTCGAGGCGAGGAAGTTGTTCATGGTAAAGAGCAGCATATTCGGTATCACGTGCACCGCTTTCCCCGACTCCAGGCAAATCCACCAGCGTCATAAACCGTCCTCCAACCTGAAAACGAAAATGCAGTGGTTCACGGGTGCAGGCTGCTACATTGCTGACCGGCGATACCTCACCGGCAAATAGGGCATTACATAATGACGATTTTCCCGCTCCGGTTTTGCCCATAATGCCGATCACCGGTTCATAGCTGGTTAGCTGGCTTACCTGGTGCAGAATGCGTTCAGACATCCATTGAGGCAAGCCAGAAAGTGAGTTCTGCAGCGGCTGCAGACCTTCAGAATTGTTCATCACTACTCCTATGAAAAATAAAACAAAAACGGCAGAACCGTGAGGTTCTGCCGTTAATCGGGTATGTTCAGAGAAATGATATATATCCGAAGATTTTTTTAATGCACTCAGGTGTAGGAATTGGTAGAACCTTTTGGAGCCTGCGAAGCTGCTTACCGGAAAAAGGCATTATCTAACTTGATTATAGATACAGTCGATAAGAACAAATTGCGATAAAATCGCATCAATAGCCGTAACCAAAAATCAATAACAGGATAAAAATGACTAGTCTTCAACAACGAGCAGAACTACACCGTCAAATCTGGGCAATTGCCAATGATGTCCGGGGGTCGGTCGATGGTTGGGATTTCAAACAATACGTCCTTGGTGCGCTCTTCTATCGCTTTATCAGTGAAAACTTTTCCAGCTACATTGAGGCCGGTGATGATAGCATCCACTATGCTGCGCTGGATGACAGTATCATTACCGATGACATTAAAGACGATGCCATCAAAACCAAAGGCTATTTCATTTACCCAAGCCAGCTGTTCTGCAATGTTGCCGCTAAAGCGAATACCAACGACAGGTTGAACGCCGATTTAAACAGCATCTTCGTCGCCATTGAAAGCTCAGCATACGGTTATCCGTCTGAAGCAGACATCAAAGGTCTGTTTGCCGATTTCGATACCACCAGCAACCGCTTAGGTAACACCGTCAAAGATAAAAACACCCGCCTTGCCGCCGTGCTAAAAGGCGTTGAAGAGTTAAAGCTCGGTGACTTTAACGACCATCAGATAGATCTTTTCGGTGACGCGTATGAATTCCTGATTTCTAACTATGCTGCTAATGCCGGTAAGTCAGGTGGCGAATTCTTCACGCCACAGCACGTTTCAAAACTGATTGCCCAACTGGCAATGCATGGTCAGAGCCACGTCAACAAAATCTACGACCCGGCGGCAGGTTCCGGCTCGCTGCTGTTACAGGCGAAAAAACATTTCGATAATCACATCATCGAAGAAGGCTTCTTTGGTCAGGAGATTAACCATACGACCTTTAACCTTGCGCGTATGAACATGTTCCTGCACAACATCAACTACGACAAATTTAACATCAAGCTGGGAAATACACTGACTGAGCCGCATTTTAGCGATGAGAAACCCTTTGATGCGATTGTCTCCAACCCGCCTTATTCAGTGAAATGGATTGGTAGTGATGATCCGACACTGATTAACGATGAACGTTTTGCTCCGGCAGGTGTGCTGGCTCCGAAATCCAAAGCTGACTTTGCCTTTGTGCTGCATGCATTGAACTATCTCTCTGCGAAAGGACGCGCGGCGATTGTCTGCTTCCCAGGGATTTTCTACCGTGGCGGTGCAGAGCAAAAAATCCGGCAGTATTTGGTCGATAACAATTATGTTGAGACGGTGATTTCACTCGCGCCTAACCTGTTCTTCGGCACCACTATAGCCGTTAACATTCTGGTGTTGTCAAAACACAAAACAGATACCAGAGTTCAATTTATTGATGCCAGCGGGTTGTTTAAAAAAGAAACTAATAACAACATCCTCACCGATAAACATATCAAACAGATTATGCAGGCCTTTGAAAGCAAGGCTGACACCGACCATTTGGCGAAATCTGTGCCGTTTGAGTCTGTTGCCGCCAATGACTATAACCTGTCAGTCAGTAGTTATGTCGAAGCCTTTGATACCCGTGAAATCGTCGATATCACGGAACTAAATGCCGAATTGAAAAATACCGTCAGCAAAATCGACCAGTTACGCAAGGATATTGATTCAATTGTGGCTCAAATCGAAGGTAGTGAGGTGCAGGCATGAGTGAGCTGAATTATCTTGAAAAGCTGCTAGATGGGGCTGAGGTTCAGTGGAGGACGCTAGATGGTGTTGGCCAGTTTCTTCGCGGCAAGAGGTTCGTCAAATCAGACCTTATTTCGGAAGGTGTTCCATGCATCCACTATGGAGAAATGTACACACATTATGGAATATCGGCAGAAGAAACCAAGTCATTCCTAGACGAAGGGGTCGCCGAAAAATTACGTGTTGCTAATCATGGAGACGTAATTATTGTCGCTGCAGGCGAAACAATTGAGGATATTGGAAACGGTACTGCATGGCTTGGGAAAAATGATGTGGTCTTTCACGATGCATGCTTTTCATTCAAAAGCGAATTAAATTCAAAGTATGTATCTTACTTCCTGAGAACGAAATTATTTAAAGAGCAAATAAAAAGAGGCGTTTCATCCGGCAAAATTTCATCAATTAATGCAAAAGGTCTTGGGAGGGCTGAGATCCCAATTCCATGCCCGGATAACCTAGAAAAATCCCTTGCTATCCAGTCTGAAATAGTCCGGATTTTGGATAAATTTTCTGCCCTTACCGCTGAGCTTACCGCTGAGCTTACCGCTGAGCTTACCGTACGTAAAAAACAGTATGCCTACTATCGCGACCAGTTGCTGAGTTTTGACGAGGGTGAGATTGAATGGAAGATGTTGGAAGAAGTATCTGACATTTATGATTCTCTGCATCAAACCCCCCAATATGCTGAGAATGGCTTGAGCATGATACGCGTTACAGACATAAAGAATGGATATGTTGATTTAAGTAAGACATTGAAAGTCAATAATGAAGTATTTGCAACATTTACAAAAAAATACTCTCCACAAAAAAATGACTTAGTAATGTCAAGAGTTGGCTCATATGGGAATGTGGGCATTATCCCTTTAGATAATTCAGCCTGCATGGGCCAAAATACGGTAGTCATTCACCCCCGAATAAATAGCAGTTACCTTTTTTACATACTGTCCTCCAATATTGGGCAAAATTTTATTGAAAGAAATGTCGGTGGTGGGAGTCAAAAAACGCTAAGTCTGAAATCTATAAAAGCAATACCGATTCCACTTGTAAGTGAAAAAGAACAATTCAGGATTGCTTCTATTTTGGGTAAATTCGACACGTTAACTAACTCGATCAGCGAAGGCCTTCCACGCGAAATCGAGCTACGCCAGAAGCAGTATGAATATTATCGCGATTTACTGTTCACTTTCCCGAAATTAAATGTACAGGTAGAAGTTTGAGATGAGCCAGACACTAACGGAGATAGCCCAAGAGCTAATTGATGCCAATAAAAAAGTGCAACTAATATATGCTTTTAATGGCACAGGAAAAACGCGTTTATCACGTGAGTTCAAACAGCTTGTTGCCCCTAAAAACATTGATGATCAGGATGGTGCTGAGGCTGAACCTTCTCGAAGTAAAATTCTTTATTACAGTGCTTTTACCGAAGATTTATTTTATTGGGATAACGATTTAAATGCTGACGCTGATCCCAAACTAAAAATCCAACCTAATACATTTACTGGGTGGTTAATTACATTACTAGAAGAATTGGGAGAAGATGGTAATATCATTACCAATTTTCAGCGTTATACGAGTAGTAAAGCCACGCCGACATTTAATCCGGAATATGAAAGTAACAGCAAGGATCATAATAACAATGATATTACTGTCACTATCCCAGCTTATTCCGAGGTTACTTTTCAAGTAACTAAAAGCAATCCTACAACACCTGAAATCCCAAGTGAAATAACGGAAGATACTCTAACTTCAGTTCAGGGACAATACGAAAAGATAAAAATATCTAAAGGTGAAGAGAGCAATTTTGTTTGGAGCATTATATATACTTTATTGGAGCAGGTAGTATCCACTCTAAACGAAACTGATGCCACCAACCGTATAACAAATGAATTTGATAAGTTGGAGTATGTATTTATTGATGACCCTGTTAGCTCTTTGGATGACAGTCATCTAATTGAGTTAGCCGTCAACTTGGCAGATTTAATAAAGTCGAGCAAGTCCGATCTTAAATTTATCATTACAACACACAATCCATTGTTTTATAATGTCCTGTATAATGAACTAGGTAACAAAGCTTACGAAAAACAAGCTGATGGGACGTACAATCTAACTTATAACGCAAACAAAGCATTTAAGAAATACCGCCTAGAAAAGCAGGCAGATGGCCTGTATCAGATATTAGAGCAAGGAACCGACTCACCGTTTTCTTACCACCTATATCTTTTATCTGAAATTCAAAGTGCAATAAAAAATAACCAAATTAGAAAATATCATTTTAGTTTTATACGGAATGTACTGGAAAAGATGGCAACTTTTCTGGGTTATAATTATTGGCCTGCGTTATTACCTAAAACAGCTGATGGTAAGCCAGACTCCTTTGTCAACAGAATACTCAACTTATCAAGTCATTCGGCTCATGCGGGTGAAGAAACTGCGGTCGTTGAGGATATAGACAAGGAGAAATTGGAAGCGCTAGTTAACTTTTTGACTCAAACTTATGGTTTCAGAAAGCAGGAAGCAATAAATGACTGAATATAATACCATTGCTGAATCCAACAACTTTATCGTCCTCGATAAATACTCCAAAGCACAGGAAACTGGCGACAGCTATCAGAGTGAAGCAGACCTGGAGCGTGAAGTGATTCAGGATCTTCGCAATCAGGGCTATGAATTCCTTTCCATTAAATCACAGACCGCGATGCTGACCAATGTGCGGGAACGGCTTCAGAGCCTCAATGGTGTGTTATTCAACGAAAGCGAGTGGCGACGCTTCAGTGAGCAGTATCTGGACAGTCCTAGTGACAGCCCCCTCGATAAGACTCGCAAAATTCATATCGACTATATCTGCGACTTCACGTTCGATGATGGGCGTCTGGAAAATATCTACCTGATCGATAAAAAGAATCTCATGCGTAATAAAATGCAGGTGATCAAACAGTTCGAGCAAGCCGGGACTCATGCCAATCGCTACGATATCACCATCCTGGTCAATGGTCTGCCACTGGTTCAAATTGAGCTGAAAAAACGCGGCGTAGCTATACGTGAAGCCTTTAACCAGATACACCGTTACAGCAAGGAAAGCTTTAACGGTGACAACTCACTGTTTAAATACCTGCAACTGTTTGTCATTTCCAACGGCACCGATACCCGCTACTTTGCCAATACCACAAAGCGGGATAAGAACAGTTTCGACTTCACCATGAACTGGGCGAAGTCCGATAACACGCTGATTAAAGATCTAAAGGACTTTACTGCCACTTTTTTCCAGAAGCACACTTTGCTCAATGTATTGTTTGACTACAGCGTGTTTGACAGCAGCCAGACGCTGCTGGTGATGCGCCCATATCAGATTGCCGCCACCGAACGGATTTTATGGAAAATTAACAGCTCCTATAAAGCCAAAAACTGGTCAACCCCAGAAAGTGGCGGTTTTATCTGGCACACCACCGGCTCAGGTAAAACCCTGACCAGCTTTAAAGCCGCACGTCTGGCGACCGAACTGGACTTCATTGATAAAGTCTTCTTTGTGGTCGACCGTAAAGACCTCGATTTCCAGACCATGAAGGAGTATCAGCGCTTCTCCCCGGACAGCGTCAATGGTTCTGACAATACTGCAGGCCTTAAAAGGAATCTGGATAAAGACGATAACAAAATTATCGTCACCACCATTCAGAAGCTGAATAACCTGATGAAAGCGGAAGCTGACTTACCGGTCTATCAGCAGCAGGTCGTCTTCATTTTCGATGAGTGCCACCGCAGCCAGTTCGGTGAGGCCCAAAAGAATCTGAAGAAGAAATTCAAACGCTTCTATCAGTTTGGCTTCACCGGTACCCCCATTTTCCCACAAAACGCATTAGGCGCAGAAACCACCGCCAGCGTGTTTGGCCGCGAACTGCATTCTTACGTAATTACCGATGCAATTCGTGATGAGAAGGTGCTGAAGTTCAAGGTGGATTATAACGATGTCCGCCCGCAGTTTAAGGCGCTTGAAAATGAAACCGACGACAAGAAACTCACGTCAGCTGAAAACAATCAGGCTTTTTTACATCCGCGCCGTATTGAGGAAATTACCCGCTATATTCTTGCTAATTACCGTCAGAAAACCCATCGAACTTTCCCTGGGGCGAGAGGGTTCAATGCCATGTTTGCGGTCAGCAGTGTGGATGCGGCTAAAGCCTATTACGAGGCTTTTAAGCAATTACAGCAGGGGCCAGACAATCATACTGACGCCCGTAAGCCACTTAGGGTAGCGACTATCTATTCATTCGCAGCGAATGAAGAACAGAATGCGGTCGGTGACATTACCGATGAAAGTTTCGATGTCAGTGCCATGAACAGCAGTGCCAAAGAATTTCTTGATGCGGCCATTGACGACTATAACCGTCATTTCAAAACCAATTTCAGTACCGACAGCAATGGCTTCCAGAATTATTATCGTGATTTAGCACAGCGCGTTAAGAATCAGGATATTGACCTGTTAATTGTCGTGGGCATGTTCTTAACCGGCTTCGATGCCCCAACTCTGAATACCCTGTTTGTGGATAAGAATCTGCGCTATCACGGCCTGATGCAGGCATTCTCACGCACCAACCGCATTTATGATGCCACCAAAACCTTCGGCAATATCGTGACTTTCCGTAATCTGGAACATGCGACGATTGACGCTATCACGCTATTTGGTGATAAGAATACCAAAAACGTGGTGCTGGAAAAGAGCTACACAGAGTACATGGAAGGCTTTAACGACATCGTCACCGGTGAAGCGAAACGTGGTTTTATGGCTGTAGTCTCAGAGCTAGAGCACCGGTTCCCAGACCCGGCGAATATTGACAGCGAGAAAGAGAGAAAATCCTTCGTGAAGCTGTTTGGTGAGTATCTGAGAGCCGAAAACATTCTGCAAAACTATGACGAATTTGCCACGCTAAAAGCGCTCCAGAAGATCGATACCAGCAACCTGGAGGCACTCGAAGCCTTCAAGGCCGAGCATTATCTCGATGATGAGAAGCTCGCTGAATTACAGACCATTCGCCTTCCTGCCGAACGCAAGCTTCAGGACTACCGTTCAGCCTACAATGACATCCGCGACTGGCAACGACGCGAAAAGGCAGCGAATGATAAGGATAACTCAACCACCGACTGGGATGATGTGGTGTTTGAGGTGGATTTGTTGAAGTCTCAGGAGATTAACCTGGATTATATCCTCGGTCTGATATTCGAGCATAACAAACAGAACAAGAGCAAAGACGGGCTGACCGAAGAAGTCAGACGTCTTATCCGCTCAAGCCTGGGCAACCGAGCCAAAGAAGGGCTGGTCATTGATTTTATTCAGCAGACGAACCTGGATGAACTGCCAGATAAGGCCGGGATTATTGATGCGTTCTTCGCTTTTGCTCAGCGCGAACAGCAGCGTGAGGCAGACGCATTGATAAAAGAAGAAAACCTGAATGAAGAGGCGACCAAACGCTATATCCGTACGTCCCTGAAACGAGAGTATGCCACCGAAAATGGTACTGAGCTAAACGAGACGTTACCAAAACTCAGCCCGTTAAACCCGCAATATAAAACGAAAAAGCAGTCAGTGTTCCAGAAAATCGTCGCATTCATTGAGAAATTTAAAGGGGTGGGTGGGCAGATTTAAGCGTGGGGGTTTGAAGGATATTGGCACTGATAACCTGTCTGTGAGCGCAGCACTTCGGACATGGCTCCATCTATCACAATAAGGAAATGAGTTAATGACCTTCTGCGATAAACTAAAAATACATCTGGAAAACAGCCAGCAAAACCAACCCCAACTGACAGTTATGATTGTTGAGCAGGCATTGTAGTCATGGGAACTGTATCCTATCAGGTAAAAAAAATCGGGATGCTGCTAGAGCAGCGCCTCGCTATTCCGTCATACCAGCGCCCCTACAAATGGCAACAAAAACACGTCAATCAACTAATTGATGATGTGTTAACCCACCAAAATAAACAGAGCTACCGCCTTGGGACTGTGGTGTTGCACCGGGATAAGTTAAAACCTGCTTATGAAGGTGAGCTCGATATCGTTGATGGTCAGCAGCGCCTTCTGACCTTAACCTTGCTTTGCTCAGTGCTCGATCAGAGTGGCGAGTTTTCAACGCCCCTGTTGGAACAATCTTTTGCTTCAAGGGTTAGCATCAATAACCTTGAGCACAATGCCAAAGTCATTGAGAACCGCCTCGTGGGACTAAATGATAACGAGCGCAAATCACTACTTCACTTCGTGTGTAACAAGTGTGAACTGATCGAAGTGACGCTCGATGATTTGAGCGAAGCCTTTCAGTTTTTCGACTCGCAAAATGCCAGGGGTAAGGCCCTCGCGCCCCATGACTTGCTAAAGGCATACCATTTGCGCGAAATGATGGATGATACAGAGCAAGCGGAACGACTACACCACGTTAGCCTATGGGAGCAAGGAGTCAGTCCGGATGATGAATCCGCTAACCTTCACCTCATTATGGGCGAGTATTTGTTCCGCCTGCGCCGATGGCTGGATGGCGATTATGGCGTGCAGTTCAGCCGCCACAATCTTGAGGTGTTCAAAGGCGTAAACCTCTCCACCTCTGATTACCACTATCTGCAGTCTCTGCTCGCCCTGGATTTTGCGGTTGAGCACTACAATAACGACCCTATCAGGAAGTGGGACAAGCAGAATAAACCTTATCCGTTTCAGGTTAATCAGTTAATAATTAACGGAAAGCGCTTTTTTGAGTATATCCAGCACTACAAATCCCTGCATCACACCCTATTTGAAGGTGACAACGCGCTGCTTGGCAATTTCTTAAAAAAACATACCCGTTACGCTGGCAGTTCACGCAAAGGGGATATGTATATTAAAAATCTCTTTATGTGTGCAGTGATGGCCTATTACGATAAGTTTGGCGACAAAGAATTAATTCAAGCCGCAACAGTCTGTTTTTGTTGGAGTTACTACTTGCGCTTGCAATATCAAAAAATCGGCATGGACAGTGTTGATGGTTATGCGCGTGAGCCCCGAGGACTATTGAGAGTGCTCGATAAAGCGATCCACCCACAACAAGTCCTACGCTTTCAGCCAAAGCGTTGTATAAACATTCGTTTTCAAAATGCCAAACCCGTAGAAGATTCAATCGCTCAGATGCAGGGAGATGTACATGCCACTGAGTAACGATTTAGCCTTGCTGACCATCGAACAGTTATTCAGCGCTAATAGCCATTATGTTATCCCTATTTATCAGCGTAACTACGCCTGGGGCGCGCAGGAGATTGAACAGCTTATTCGGGATATTGCCGATGCTGCTGAAGCCCTTAAAAATGCAGAGCAACAGGAAGACCCGAAATACTATCTGGGCAGCTTGGTGGTATATGTCCGAGATGGCGCCAATAGCGCACACCAAGGCGTAATAGTCTATGAAACGATTGATGGACAGCAAAGGTACACAACACTGTCGATTTTGCTCGCATATTTAAAAAAAGTTGCTTACTGCAGCGAACAAGATTTATCCCCGCTTCACCTAAATCTCGACTTTGACAGCCGCCCTAAATCAGCCCGAACGCTAAATAACCTGTTTCAACAGGCTCAGAGCAATGATCCTGAAGAACCCTCAATCCGAGCGGCGTTTACTATTATTGAACGCTACTTTGAGAAAGAGAACATAGACACCAACAACTTTTGCCGATATCTACTCCAGCGCGTCACTATTTTGCGGGTTCCGGTGCCAACAGAGACTGATCTCAACCACTACTTTGAGATCATGAATAACCGAGGTGAACAGCTAGAAAAACACGAAGTGTTGAAAGCGAATTTGATGTCAGTTTACAACGGTGAAACTGCCGCAAGAAACGGCTTTTCTGCCATATGGGATGCCTGCGCTGACATGAATCGATATGTGCAATTGGGCTTTAGCTCAGAGGCTCGCAAAGCATTATTTGGTGAGCAGTGGCTAGGATTCCCGGCGAGTTTTGAGGTGATAAAATGCGCGATAGAAACTGATCGTGATACAGACGAAAAGCTGACTATACGAGATATTATCGAAAGACGACGCTTTCATCACACTGATGACAACGATGAAAAAGCAAAAGAGCAGCGTTTTGATTCGATTATCGATTTCTCCAACTTCCTACTGCATGTGCTAAAAGTGACAGTGGATAATGCCGTGTCTTTGGACGATAAAAAGCTACTTCAGGCATTTGAAATCATAAAAAATGACCGAAAAAAAATCACCCAGTTTGCTTTTAACTTGCTGAAGTTTAGAGTCTTGTTTGACCGCTATATCATTAAGCGCGATCAGGCTGAGAAGTGGAGCCTGCTGACACTTGAGTACTATGCCAGAGACAGGAATTCGAGCTTTAGCTACAACAACTCTTTCGATCAAGATGAACTGTCTGGTGTAAATAAACAACTAGCGATGATCTTGTCGATGTTCCATGTCTCCCACCCTGCCTATGTTTACAAGCGATGGCTCAATCGCTCGCTGGCCATTTTGAATACTCTGGCTTTGGGTCAACTGAACGTTGACGGAGCGGCTTACCTCAGAGAGCTTGAGCAACTCAGCCATGAGTTTTTGGCTGAGATTTGTGGTGAAAAGGAGCAATTCGATGCAGAGGCTCTGCACCGTGGTACCGGTGTGCAGAACTTTGTGTTCAATTTGCTCGATTATCGTTTGTGGCGTGATCTTAATGCTGGCCAATCATTTGATGGTAAAGGGCTTAATAATCCCGAGATTAAAAAGCATTTTGACGGCTTCCAGTTTTCACCGAGTCGAACGTCGGTTGAACACTACTTTCCTCAAACCGATCCTTCTGGCGCAAACCAAATGGGGGATGATGTCCATCGTTTCGGTAACCTCTGCCTGATCTCACCAAGCAGCAACTCGAGACTTAGTAATTATTCGCCGGCAGACAAGAAAAAATTCTACGTCGAAACAGAGCGAGCAGAGAGCTTAAAACAAGCAATCATGATGAGCTATGAGGAGTGGGGGCCGGAGGGACAAGGCTTTAAAAACATAGCAAGCCATGAATACGCGATGCTGACGTTGCTCAGGAGACATTGAATGCCCTCCACCACTATAACGTGATTCAGGGGCTGGTTACATCCGGCAGCAGTGCCTGTGACGCAATGAACACCAAGGAAAACAGGAAAAAGCCGACCGGGAGATAATAGTGATGCAATGTGATGTTAATTCACGATTAGAATACGCCACATCACCCTGAAAAAACCGTGTGGCCGGGATCGGCCCTCTGAGCAAAGGACTGGTGAGCACATTGTTAAGTTTAAAGATTTTACGCAAAGCAGTTTCCAGGCTGATATTTCGCCTGCTGGCGGACAAACCTCTGCCCACGAAAACCCCCGGCGAAAAACTGCATATTCTTCTGCTTCGCTGGGATGCAAAATTGGGCGACTCCATCGTATCTTCTTTCTTTTTTCGCGAATCACGTAAGCTCAATGCACGATTGACTGTACTTACGGTTAACGAGTTAGCTGAAATGCATACCAACACCTTCGGTGTGGATGAAGTCATCGTTACGAATCCGCATCCAGGGCTTGGTGAACTACGCAGATTGGTGAACCAACTAAGTAATGTCGATGTCGTTGTTCATCTGGTTGGACGACTGCAACCTGCAGAAATCGTTTTTATGCGGTTACTCCGCCCGGCGAGTCTCTATTCCCTTGATGATTCACTGCGCTGTGTGAATCGTAAAATGGGTTTTGCTGCAAACACGCTCAATATCGTGGAGCAGTACAAATATATTCTGCAGGATCTGGGCGCGAAAGTGATCGACACCCAGTACATTGTGCCGTTGCCTGCCGAGCTCCCGCCTGCAGCACTTTCCCCCCAAATACTTTTTAATCCTTATGCCAGCCGAAGAGACAAGGGGCTATCCCCTTCCCGTGCAACCGCAGCTCTACAAGCTATCACCGACGAGTTTCCCGGTCATTCCGTGGGAATTCTTTGCAGCCCTTCAACGCTGCACAGCGCACAGCATCTGGAAAACGCAGTTGCACGCGATAATGTGGCAGTCTTGCACGACGGGCTAACGCCCGAAAAGGTTGCAGGCTATATTCGCCGCGCGCAGGCAGTTGTTAGTGTGGATACTGCCATTGTGCATATGGCTGTTGGCCTGAAAGCGAAGCTGGTGGCGATCTACCCGTTGATTGCAGGTCAACACAACCCATGGCTGCCGCCTCGCTCACCTTTTACACAAGTGATCTACAGCGAACAACAGCCAGACACACTCCGTCGTACGGGCAAAAAAAATATGGATGCTTTTTCGCTAACGTCATTAATGAACGCATTGCAGACTCTCTTAACGCTGCCAGCAGAAGCGAAAAACAGCATGTCGCTTAACGCCAGAATCATCCCAGGGCTAGGGGTAGCGACGGGCACGCTGGCGCGACAACTGCCCTTAATCTGTGAAAAATTTCCTGAAGTTGCAGGCTGTTATGCCGGGACCATCAACCTTGAATTCAGCGTTCCTGTCGCAGTCGTGCGGCCCGATCACCGTACCGCACCGCTGGCCTGGACTCCCAGTGGACGCACCACCGAGATATTCGATCTACTGCGCATTGAACTTGAATTCAGCCATTTAACTGAACGCATCCCCGCATGGCTGTATATTGCCCACAGCTCGCCACACCGCCGGACGCCGACCATTCACGAAGCAATCGCGCCGCGTATTAACCTCAATGGCGCCACGCACTGTCGACTCCACTTACCCGCTGAGGCTATCGTACTAGGCGAAAGCGGTACTCAGGCAACGGAAGCTATCAATTTGTCACTTTCATCAACCCAGTAATCCGCATTCGCCTCAATATGCAAAAACAGTTTTGCCAGCAGCGAGCCACCCGCCAGGAATTCAGCCACGGTTTCTCTCCGGGCTTCGGTACGCCGGAAATAGGTGTTGTAAAGTTTGAGAATGGCCACGTCGTTAATCAAAAATGCCCCGACGGCAATATCGGTGCGACGCATCACCTCGCAACCAGCAAAGTTGTAAAGAGGACGGTATCCGGGATCGATGACCTCCCCGCCAATCGGGATGGCAGCATCGGCAGCCTGGGCAATGATATTTTTGATTCTCCCAGGATTACCCCAAGCGTGATTCTCGCTCTCAAGCCCTATAGCTAAGGCTTGCGCAAGTATGGGGTTTCCCGGCAGGGACGCGAAAATACACTCGCTATGCCAGTGCAATTTATGGCTCAGCCCTGTCGGAAATAACTCAACACTCGGATCTCTAAACAGCAACGTATCCGCATCCAACCATGCCCCGCCCCAGCGATGTACAAACGCCATGCGAATGAAATCGCTCTTCGCCACAATAGCTTCAATGCCGTTCGCCAGCGTAAAGCTCAGCGGTTCAAAAGCCCAAGCTTTATTCATGATGTCAGCATCGATGTGCTCGCTTACCGTTCGCGGCGTAAGCAGAAGAAAACGATCGCCCAGAGCTCTGCGCATAGAAACCAGTGCTAGGGCAACATAAGCCGGCATGGTCTGACCCGGTGCGTTTTCCCAGTAACTGACGTAATGGATAGTGTCGGACGTCATTTCACCAGCACCTTACCTTTCGCACACAACAGCCCATTTTGCATCAGATATGTTCTGAGCATCACCAGTGATGGCGCGCATGCAGGCTGAGCCAAAAACTCATTATTTAACGCTGATTTATAAAGATTAAGCCAGGTAAGCACCGGCACATTTGGCAGGAAAGCCGGTAAACTACCCCGGTTGTCTTCGCCAAATAGCAGACGCAACGCACGCAGAATGGGCTGATAGCCCGGAGCAGAGAGCAGTTGCGCGACGTTTTCATCCAAATGCTGCTTTACGCTCACACTGTTCAACCGATCCTCCACCGACGCATCAGTTAATGCCACCCGGGGATCTAGCGCCACTGGGTAAATGGCACGAAATGACCGGGCGCCGTTACACAGCGATTCATACAACACTTTGTCCGCCGTTGCCCCAGTCACCAGCACGTCATCTCCGAAAATGACATGCACGCCGCTCCAGCGGTAAAAATTCTCCGCTGGAATCACATGATCCTGCACAAGATTGACCCGATCGCGCTCGGCCTGACTAAGGCTAGCGTAATTTTCACACGGCGGCGCAATCCTGGGCAGTTTAACGTTGATAATGGTGGGCAATCCTTTATGCGCCAACGTGAGATTAATTTCCTCAACCACGATATCGTAGAGCACATTGGCCGTGGAAGGCACATTACGCCAGCCCGTGGTCATCATCACAACACTCTCTCCCTCCTCTTTGGCCTGGCAAAACAACCCTGACCATGAAGAAGAGGTGTCATCCAGTTCTGCGGCAAGATAGTCGATAACGCACCGTGCCAGATAGCGTATCTCGCTCACTCCGCCATATTTCGCACGGCTATAAATGCCCGCCAATGTTGTAGCGTCAGCACCGGTGCGCATATCGCAAAATGATCCAGTCGCATTCGGCGTCAGATAATGCAGCGCCTTACCACCAAAAATAGCGACGTAATCGGACATGTCGATCAAACCGCGTGCCAGCAAATCGGTCGCGAACGCGCGAAAACCGGATTTAACATCCTGCGCATTGATCTGTGCACTGGCCTGGCGAAACATTGCCAACTGGGTTGCGAGCGGTTCGTTGTGCAACGTGTTCCACGCAAGTGAATGCGGGGTTTTTAGTCCATTCATGGTGAAGCTCCTTAGCGAGACGCTGGCACAGTGTGAAATTGAAGGTCATCCAGCAGAACATCAATGCGTTGACGCTGCTGATAATAGCTGATGGATTGAAGCCCTAATGGCCTGAGGACCTCCACCAACTCGGCGATCCCCGCTCCGGCATCACGAGGATCATGCGCATCGGATCCGATGGTCAATGGAACATTGTTCCTCAGTAATTTCTCCAGCAAAGCTCGGGAAGGATAGGACCATCTTCCTGCAATTTCTTTACCCGTCGTAGGATCAAGGCTGGATTTTCGCAGGCCCGAAGCATTCAGTTCATATGCAATACCGCTGCGTACGAGCGGCGCAATCAACGGTTCAAAGCGACGCAAAAACACATCCTCTGGGATTGCGCGCAGTAGCGTGTCAGCGTGCCCAACCGCATCAAACAACCAGCTTTCCAGCAACGCTTCAAGCTGAGCAAAGTACTTATCCAGAAAGGAGTCTGCCGCTAACCGGGGCAGTTCCCAGACCTTCACCATCGGCTCATCGGCAACAGTGACGTAGTGAATTGAACCGATGACAAAATCCATTGGATAGCGGGCAAGTAATTGCCGGTTATAACGCTCAGTACCCGGCATATAATCGAGTTCCAGACCGCGTAGCAGCGTGATCTCTCCTTTATAGGCCTGCTGCGCCTTATCAATATCGGTGAAATAGCTCTCCAGTTCCGATTCCAGCAAACGGTTCTGCGCATCCACCGGGAACGGAGCATGATCAGTGATGGTGAGTACCGTCACCCCCGCAGCAATCGAGGCACAAACAAGTTCGTCGATGGTACCTACAGCATGTTTCGAGTAGAACGAGTGGCAGTGCGAATCAATCATGCTGCCTTCCATTGTTCAAGCAACCCGGAATGCTTCCCCATCTCTTTGACCAGCCAGTAAGGATTATTGGCGGTCGCGATGATCGCGCGAAGCTGCGGGGTGTCTTCCAGCCGCGCCAGCAGTTCGGTTAACGGCTGGGTATATAACGCGCGCGACAAGGGATTCTCCCGCACATGGCTCGCCAGATGATGCCAGTCGATCGCATCAGAATGGATATTTGCAACACGCTCGGTCTCAATACCGTACAGAAACACATCGCCGTTGGGTTTAATTGTCACGTCCATGCCATTGGGCTGGGGTGCACGGTTCAGGCTGCCAAAGGTAAAAGGTTTATCCACTTTGGACTCAATCGCGGCAATATATCCCTGTAAGTCCAGATAACCCTCCGGCGTATCTCTTGCCGGATGAACCAGATTTTTGTAGTCGATGTTAAACGTGTCCGCACCTATTAATAATTTGTCTTCCAGTACGCTGACTGGCTTTATGCTGGCGTTAATTCCCCATGAGGCCAGTTCACTCACCAGATATTCGCGAGTGAAGGCCCGATCGATATCAATTGAGCGAAATGAAAAACTGAGCGATGACGGTTTTTTGCGCTGAACATAATCCAGGCTAAATCCATGTGCACGCCATTTTACTTTTTCAATATGGTGGCTATCTGAACTCAGGCGAATATTACAGGTATCACCATTGGCGGAGACAAGACGATTAATCTCATCAAAGATCTTTTCCATCTTCTCATGGCGAAAAAAACCACTGGTAATAAACTCAAAGCTGTTGCCCCCTCGGGACAACGCCAGTAAGTCATAAAAGGTATGAATGTTATTGAGCGGTTCACCTTCGCCACTCACGGAAATACGCTTTACGGAGGGATCATTAATGAGCGCCGACAGGTTGTCACGTGCCTGCGTTGACAGCACCATACTCTTACCCGTTACGTGCTTATCTGCATACATGCAGAACGCACAGCCGATGCCGCAGATCTGGGTGATATCCACATAAAGCAAATGACCATGTAAATCCATATATAATATTCCGTCATATTTTTGAAAAAAAATTCAATTTGGTACAAATCAAACTCTTTTGCAGTGTATGTTTAAAACACCAATTCTCTGCGTATAACTCCTCGGTGTCTTTGATGTATTTAGACAGGTTCCGGGTCCGATCCCAACAAAGCCTGTAAACGCGCATCGGCCTGCGCCCTACCGTCCTGTAACATCGTTAGTACGGCATTGTCTTCCTGCTGGTGCTGCGCGCCAAACAGATCTAATCGATCGAGCATATAGACCGTTAATACGGTACCAAGGCCGGTGACGCACCCCGTCAGCACAGCCACTAGGGTAGTGATCAGCCCACCGGGCAGAACAGTAAACAGTGCACCGAGAGTTTTGCTGAGGTACTCTTCAAGCAGTACGCCACCAATGACGAATGCGCCGCTGACGGCGATCTTCAGCCCTGCATCTAGTGCTTCGGCACGGCTTGTACCTTCTGGTCGCATCAGTACGATTTTGGCTGCGCGGAACAGCGAAAAAACGCCTTCGCGGATCATTCTCACCAGGTTGCGGGCAGTTGTGAAGAAGGTGTTGATCAGCGTTGTCATCAAGTTACTAATGATTCCGCTAATGGCCCCGTCACGAAAAGCCGTTAGCACGTTGCGCCAGTTATCGAGACAGCTCTTTGCCACCCGCCCAGCACGGATTTTTAATGCCTCCCAGACATGCTCCTGATCCACCCCATCACAAAACCCGTTATGCCAGCTGTCATGAACTTCCAACAACAGGCCGTCGACAAAATCCGTCAACACTAAGCCAATCGCCTGCTGTAGGCCCATTTTCCCCGCTTCGACAGCGCTGGTTTTCAGTAAATATGTACCGAATTTCGCACTACCGTAGTAGCCCCAACGAAGACTGCTTTCATACTGCTTGCGTGCCACTTCATCCAGCTCGCGCAATTTTTCCTGATCGACGGCGTTCTGCTGTTTGTACTTCTCCAGTGCATTCTGATCTTTTTTGCTCAGAGGCTCATTTTTGGCTTTCTCTTCCAACCGGGCAATTTGGGAATCGCGATCGGCGCGGTTTTTGTTCAACCAGGCGATGTACTCCTCTGCGCTCTTTTGCTGTTTCGACTCATTGATCGAGTGGTGCGTTTGATGCAGGTTGGTTTTGTGGTTCGCCAGATCCGCACCATTAGCCTCCGCCAGCCAGACCGCAGGATCGTTATGGATAGAATTGGCAGAAACTAGGTGATCCTGCTGCGCTTTGGTATTTCTGCTCAGTGTCTGCCCGGTATAGGCATCAACAGCTTTTCCTGAATCCTGTTTTTTACTGTTTTCGGCGTTGGTCTTCTTGTAGTTGTCGTGCTTATGATATGGATCACTGTTGTACTTACCGCGGCTTTCATAACGCACTTGCTCCTCTTCCGTGGCATACACCCCGGAGCGAACATTATGAATGGTATCGACATTCCCCCCCACCTTGTCCCATGCAGAGACAATACTCCCCAGCCCAAACGGACCAATAATGCTATGCAGAAGACGCTGTCGGCACTCAGCCAGCATCAATGTGGTTTGTTCCGTGCGCCACTTCTGTTGATACTGCCGAACTTGCTGATGTGCCTGCCAAACACTGACATCGGATACTGTAACGACCTCTTTTGTTGATGGTATGAGCTCTCTTGTCTGTCGTTGACGCTGCTGGTTCAGACGCAATAAAAGTGTTTTTCTGTCCATAATCTCCCCTTAAAACGCACCTGCACGCTGGCTAAATGCCTCACGAAGCACCGCCATTAGCTCAGCAGCCTCAGTTTCCTGAATACCTAACTCGAACGCCTGTTCAAGCGCAGTGTGGATATCAGGCGGGTTGACAATAAGACGATTAATTGTGGCTTGTAATATCGAGGAAAGATGCCCGCTCATCATCCCCAGGCAGCAGGTTTCGATATCGCTGCGCACGTCAGACGGCGCGATACCTTCCTCTTTAGCACAAGCAAAGGCAACAGCCAGCATTGCCTCACAACGTTTTTCAAAACGCTGAACTTCATCCATTTTTTTGAGGACCTTATCTGCATACTCTTCCGTCGTCTGCTGTTGCCCGGCCACCACACCCTGCTCAAACGCCGTATTGCGCTCACGCCTTACACTGGCTGCATTAGAAAGTCCTACCATACGAAACATGTTCGCCACCCAGCTGTCAGCATCTTTCTCATCCTGCCAGCGATGATACTCCCACCAAACTTTATCGGCTTCCGCCGTAGCATGAATCCGTTGGCGAAGTAGTGCTACCTGAACCACTGCAGGAATCGTAACGCGAAACGCTGGTCCCGCCAGGTCTAGGGCGGTCCATAGCCCAGTAATCACCCAGCCAATCGGCCCCAAGAAAGAAGCTGCCCCTCGCGCAGCCACAAACGAGGCTGCGGACATCACCACCGTCCGTCCGAGCAGTTGGCTGGCAAAGACGTTGGCAATTAACGATGCCAAGAGTAAGCTTGAGAAGCGGCTAGACTGCAACTGCGTCATTAATTTTGCTTCAGGGAAAAGCATCGTACTACCCTGAGTAAGATCCATTTTTTCAAGCAGATTTTTGCGTTGAGCTTGGTCCATATCCGACCAAGCCTTGCGAGTAATCGCCGCCAGCACAGCCAGTTCGATAAGGTCAACGCCCCAGTCCTTCTCGTACGTCGCGTCAAGCTTGTCCGCCACATCGATCACCACTGTTTTCCACTCAGGGCCACCGCCGCGAAACAGATTGACGACGGTATTTCCGCCAAACTCGCACAGCTCGTGGGCAATCAGATCGACATACTGACTGTGTGCCGGGCAATGGGTTTTATAACTTGCTTTACTCTCAATGCCGCTGCTGAACGCCTTCGTGATGTATTCCACCAGCGGGGCCAATTCGCTATCCGATGCGTTGCTTAATACTGGCAGCAGTTGACTATCACCTGTACTCATCATTATTTTCCTGTTCTGTACTAACATCGTCTATGTCGCGTTTAATGTTACTGATGGTGTTACCAAAAGTTGCAAGAAAGCCATCGAGCATCGGACTGTCAACAACCGTGGCGCTAAAGCGCATCCGCCCGTCGTCAAGCTCGCTGACCTGTTGGTCGGATGAAAGTGGCGATTCCAGCAAAAGTTGCGCCCGCGCGGTTTCAAGCGTGAAATGAATTCGGATATGTCGCCCTTCGCCGAATCCGAAACGCCCGTCGTCGTCGTAACGTTTGAGGTTAAAATCCGTGGGGCGGGAAAAGTGAAAGGTACTGCAGACCGCCGAGATAATGCGGTTCAGAGCTAGGCTGCGCTCGTTATCGTAGCCTTTAAAGCGGCAGACCAGATACAGTCGCGAGCCCTGTTGAGCCAGCCCTAGGGGCATCACCTCGACCTGACGGCGAGTACCGTGCGCATTGCTGTAATCAATATTCAGCCAGCGGTTGTAGTAAAGCGCTTCACTAACCGCGTCAAACACGCCTTCCTGGATCACTGGCGGTAGGAGTGGCTGGCTGGCAGCGACTACCCGCACCTTCTGCGACCATTCCCGCTCTCGCTGCGCCTGTTCGCTGTGGCTAAGAGTGTGTCCCGCTTGGCTAAAAAACGGCGAAAATGAAGCCATCAGATGCGCGGGTAACAGATGCTTTAACTGCGCCTGTGCCATCTGCATCAGCAGCGATTCTGCTGGCGATAGTTGCGCCAAGCTCAGTCCTCGCGAGCCTGCCCGCCATCGCCAGCCATAGGGGCGGCAGCGATCGTCACACTCTAGATCGAAGTGCTGGCTAAGGCGTTCAAGCTGGCGCTGAATGGTACGCACATTGCGATCAATTCCCGCATCCGTAAGTTGCTGATGCAACTCTTGGGCGGTAATGCGCTGACTGCGCGGTATACGACGCAACAGCTCAAGAGAAAAAAATGTGGTATCAACGCTGTTTGTTCGCTTTGGCATTACGGCTCCTGTAGCAGCACCCTGAATGCGTAACGCATTTATGCATATCAGATTTATCGGCAATAGCCTTCAATACTTAACTGGTTTATCACCAACAGACAGTGAGCTGAGTCTGCCAGATGCATGCGACAGACTATGTCGCAGTAATAAAAAAACAGTGGAAAGATACGATGAGGGGATTGGCCATTAAGCACGTATCTGGCTGACATATTGCCATACGACATGCTGGCGCTTAAGAATGAGATTATGTGTGCTCTGAGGGAATAATTATTAACCACTAAGATCCGTATCGGCATGCGGAAAGATTTCAGCGAATCACTCATGTCAAGCCTACTTGGAGGATCAAACACCACCATCCCGACTTGCTGATTGTCGCGAAATAGCCTCTTCGGTCAGGCTTTCGTCCTATATAGTTCGTATCTATACCAAGCTCGCTAAAGCAACATTCCTGACTCTGCAACCTACTCTGCTGGGTCACAAAGAGAATATTCAGTAGGACTGGGGAGAGTGATGAGCCCTACCCTGAGACGCTACGGGTTAATCTCAACACTTTCGAATTCTTGGTCGGTTAAAATTTATACCGGCGCGATGTTCAAAGTATTAAAAACTTCCTTTTTTTGAATAAAAAAAATCAGGCCCTTTCACCATATAAAAGGCCTGAACTGTAAAAATAAATTATCCTCTACTACAACCGAAGTTCCTTTCACCCTCACCAAAGACTTTGGTATCGAGTTTTGTCATGTAATCCAGTCGGTTAAGAAGATCATAGTAAACCTCAACATAATCAGGACCATTGACCTCCAGCATATACCTGCAGTTGTCAGGAAAATGGACGAGTTGTGGGCAATCTTCAAACGTCAAACCCAGAGCGCTGTACCAGGCTTTCATGATCATCACTCCCAGGCTGTCTTCGTATTTAAAATCACCTAAATGGTAATAGGCATGTTTATTGAACAACAGACAGATATGAAAGTGGCACTTACCCAGCAGCGTAAATTCTCTGACCCAAATATTACGTAATGTATTCGGGTGTATTCTGGTACCGTCACGCATTCTGCGATCCTCACTGGCGCTGAGGGTTGCTTTCAGTGCATTCAGGAAGCGGGAGATCGCGCCTGGTTCCTGATTATGAAAGCAGGAGATGGTATCACCTCTATCCAGAATCGGTGGGTAATGAAGATCTACCCGCAATGCCATTGTTCGAGGATATTGCCTGATGGCATTATTTAAGGTCTGCTCAATTTTAATTTTATAATCAAAAATATGTTCACCATGAGTGCCATTATATAAATGCATAAAATATTCCTTTTTAATAGTCCTGTGTTACCACAGGACTATATTAGTGACCGTCGATTGGTGTTCTACTTAACAGAGATAAATATAATACCTTTCCTACATTTAAATTAAGGCAAAAGTACCCCACAACCAGTAAAGACTGATTGAAAATAACTCTGCAATAATATAATTGAGTGGTGGGGACTATCTGCTTTCTACATCTTATAACCTCATTAAGTCACATCTAATAAATCAACAGGCTGAATAAAAATAGTTTTTCCTTTTTTATAGGTCTTTATTCTACCTTGAGAATAAAGCATACCTAATAACTCTGTCGTTTTTTTGTTATCCCTGAAGCGATTGGGACCATATTGCTGTATGGTGTTTTTCCTGATGTATGGCAAAAGATTTTGGCTGCAGTAATTTTTCACCCACCAGTACATTTCATCAACATCTGTATTTACCATCATCGATTCCTTAGGTTTAGAAAAAAGATTAATGTGTTCATTTGCATACCACAGGCTGATCGCTATGGCAGCTTCCACGGCAACAAGGGATATATCTCCTTTATCTTCGTTGAAGTAGTGCAACAAAGCGGCGATTCTTGCCATATTTTCAGCTACCTTGGATGCATAATCTTTAAATTCTGAAAGATTGCCGATAATCCCCATTTCTGATTCAATTCGATTATAAAATTCAATCCATGCCAGTTCTGCTTCAGAAGAAAAATGCAAACAAATTCGTTCTCCCTGACTAATCATACCTTCATCAACGATCTCCATTAATCGTTTGTGGAACACCGGTAAATGCTCACTTGAAACAGTCGGGTTAGTTATTTTCCTCTGCCCTTGTGTTGAGTAGGGATGACTAATCAGGGTACGAGCAAAAAATCCTATCCCTTTTGCTATCTCACCTTTCTTCTCGATATACCCATCCATGACTATAGGCTGAACCATCAGAGATAGTGTCAGTCGAGCATCTTTTATTAATCTCTCTGGTTCATTTTTCCTTTCTACTGAGTAAGTTGATCCATCCCACATTTTATTAATGAGTGGTAGCTCATTTAATGTATAACCATTAAAAATACTCCCTGCCTCATCTGACATCATGCCAACTGATCTTTTATGCCCACAGAGATGCTCTTTTAGCGCCGCAGGTGTCACATCGTTAAATATCCACTTGTGCCTAACGGGTTCTACAGGACAACTGGCTTGCAGTATTTTCAAAGACTCACGTGTATCTGATGGGTCTTTACCACGGCGAATCTCTGATTTCAGTTTTGACATCAAGGCCTTTTCTTCAGCCGTGAAGATCTTTACGTTATTTTGCCAGTTAATGAACTCCTGCTTATATTGCTCAAAAAGTTGCTCTTCTCGTTGATACAGCGGCTTCATTAAAAGCTTACTCACTGTACTTTTCCTTTCCCCTGACTCCGCAATTGTCACTATAAACAGTGATACAGGGCTACGCAGATTATTCAGCCTGCAGACATCAATCTGGTTCTGACAAACCAGAGAAATCACACCAAGCATCTCTGCTGCAATTAAGGGAAGTGGAGCCTGAGTTTGTTGCTCTGCCTCATAAATTGCATGCCCGATTCTTGCTGGAAACAGATGTATAGGAAATTTTTGGTTTCCTGACATAAAACACCTCATGATCAATTCGTGTCGAAAATACCTCCGCTTAAGTTGCTATTCCGCTATTAATAGTGGAAATAGCAAGATGCATTTCCGACCATTAGATAAAAAAACAAAAGAAATGATAAAAAAATTTCAGACTCTTAGCGTTCATTGATCCAACAGAGTAGGTCGCTTAATAACCAACCACAGGATTTCAGACCAATTGACTTGCGTTTAGGAAACTTACCTGACCGTTCCAGTTTCCAGGCTGTTGACCGAGAAATGGACGTGATATACTGGCGCTCCTTTTCCCGTACTAGGCGGTCGCCTTTCTCACCGTAATCACGCAAGATCTGTAGTCGTTTTTCAGCGGGTGGGGGGGGTAAATGTTGTATTCATACTGCCTCCTTTGTTTTGATAGAGCCAGTTTCTACGATTCAGATGAAAATTTAAAGAAGAGAGGTTCCCATTACGCTAATGTCTAATGAGAACCTTATTGAGATATTTACTTGAAATTAAGTGTATTTAATAAGAAGAGCATCAAGGTAGGTCTCTAACACCGAGGAAGTAATATTCTGTTGTAGCTGATAATTACTGCCTTCTTTGAACAATAGATTTGCTAACTCTCCCGATGTAAGGTTTGCATGCCCGAGTTTAATTATTAAATATATTACATTATCTTTTATTTGAGAATGACGACCATCCTCAATATCTAAAGATAACTTACCTTCTTCGATTAAAGAGCTTTTAACCCATTTCGATATTGTTTTGTTACTAACGTTTTTTATAGATAATTTGTGATTATCCCGGACTGCATTCAATATATTTGTTGTTTTTAAACAATTTATTTCGTCATTTTCTTTTGCGAAATTTATTTTGAGTAAAATTAATGCGATGAAAGTCTGTATATGAGAGATCTCTACTTCATGAATTTTATTTTCTTCATTATTAAAAAATCGAAATAACTCTTGACACCCATGGTTATCAATGTATAACAATTCATGGTAGACAAAGATATTTTTATCAAAAATCAAATAATCCTTATCATCCCTACCAAGAACTCTAACTTCTCCTGGAGTTTCATTCCATAATTCATTTGCATTTTTAAGATTGTAATTCTCCCTTGCTAATCGAGTGGTGCTTGTAGGTTGCAGCCGCCAAAAACCACTGGCATATCCATTGTAGACATATTTAAAAAAAGAACTGCCGCTAAAAACCGGATACTCATTTATTTCAGATTGGTCACAAGGTATGAATGTTCTTACTGCAAACTGAGAGCTATCCTTATGTTGATAAAAGTCTCCTCCTGCTCTGATATCAAAAGTATCATAACGATGTTCTTTTTTATTCGCATAACGAATTATTCGGCAGTATTCTGAACGAAGGTTAACATAGAGACTGATTTTATCATCCAGCCATGTGGATATAATATCCTTCAGGCTCACTTTAAATTCTTTCGAGAACTCGTCAGCACGACAAAAAGTATCGGGGATATCAAATTGTTCAGGAATATTAAAAAGCTCAGAAGCATCAAAAAAATCGGAGTTACTTGTCATTTATCGCCACCAATGCATTGACCTTATAAATTACAAAGGATTATATCAAGGTAAAGCGATGAGTCTAAAAGCTATTTAATGACAAGTAAGTATTTTCATCATCTCAAATCAAGAGATGTACAGCGCTACTCTGTGAACGATACAGGCTTTCACCGTGCAATCCCAATTGATGTCAGCCTTGCGGGCTGTCCCTATCCACACTAGAATCAGTGCAACAAAACAAGGTTATCACCATGACAAAAAAATCAGCACACAGCCAGATCACTAAAACTCAAATCTACCGTTCCGTTGCCAGCTCAACCGCAATAGAAACTGGTGTTTCTGTGCAAAAAATTGAGCAGCAACTGAAACAAAACCAAGCACAGGCGAAAGCCGTTGGCCTCGCCCGTTAATCTGGCAAGATGTCGTTCACCAGTTGCATCATAGGGCTGTAGTTCCCTGATACGCCTGCCTGTATTGCCTTGAAGTAAAACGCCTTGTGCTCATCCCACAGGCTGTAATCAAGTAAGCCCTTCCCTGCCAGAACCGATAGCACATCGCAAAGTAGCCGCGACAGACGCCCGTTACCTTCTCTGAATGGGTGGATCAAAATAAATTCCACATGGCATTCAGCCAGATAAGTGACCAGCTCCGAACGAGCCAGAGATTTAAGCTCGCCAGACCGAGCGAGAAACTGCTTCTCGAAACCATCAAGAAGTAGCGGAATTCTGTCGGCAGCGGCAAACTGGAAGCCGTCTTTTGTCAGGTTGGCATTACGCAGCCTCCCCGCCCAGTCGTACACATTCCCCAGCCATTGGCGATGCCACCTGCTGATGTGCTCAAAAGCCAGCATCTCAGGCGGCTGGCCCTCAATAAATAACTGCTCATACAGCATCAGCAGCAAGCCAGACTCCAGCGCCTCCATTTCCTCTTCATCTGTAATCCCTAGCTTATTAGCCAGCACTAAGTCTCCAGAGCCCGGCTGATACCGTTCTTCCGCTGAATTAAGCTCATATTTTGACAAGCTCTTACCTCCGCCCAAACAAGTTAACAACGTTGTTTTCCTGCTGCCGTTGATAGTTATTAACCCGATCTTCCCAGATCTCAAGCGCCCTGCGCTTTTCAGTCAGATAATCATAGCGGTCATAGTGTTTCGAGCTGACGTCATTTAAAGCGTGATTCTGAATACGGTCACGGATCTCTTTACTGATCCCCGCCTCCCCCATCAGCGTTTTACAGGTCCGGCGTAAATCTCGCGCCGTGAAAACTTTAAACTCAGGATTAAAAGCACGGAAATACATGATGGAACGGGCCAGGCTATCGGTACGTACCGGGCGCTCACCGTTGGTTGATAGCGGGAAAATATAGGGACTGTTACTTTCCTTAGTCAGCTCTTTCACTGAGGCTAATTCCTGTAATGCCGATTCAGTCAGCGGGATCAGGTGCTCACGCTTGTTTTTCGATACATCGGCTATGACCAGTAATGTCTTTTGCTGCCAGTCAATTGCACTCCATTGGCTGGCAATCATTTCAAATGGACGCTGCCCGCCAACATAAACGCAAAAGCGGATTAAATGCTGCATCAGCGGCCCAACATTAGTGGCTTCTGCGAACTGCTCCATGACAACACGCAGCTCTTCCAACGTTAACCATGTATCCCCCACCTTTTCTGCCGAAGACTGCTTCGGTATGGCCGAGACCGGGTTAACCTCAAGGCCGAACGTAATACCCACACTGGTATTCATCGGATCATTATCAGCTTTCAGACCGTAGTTGAATGCCGCCATCAGGTAAGAACGGACTCGGTTTGCATGGACCACCGCATCACGTTGGATAATGCCAGACAAGATCGTTTTGATCTGTAAGGGCGTGACATCCTTCGCTTTGGTTTCGCGAGGAATAACTGAATAGCACTCTTTTTCAAGACGCTTCAGGACATCGGCCCACGTCCGCTTGTTGTCGAGCTTCATCTTGTTAACGTAGCCATGCACCAGTTCTTCAAACGATCCTTGAGAACGATGGATCTGCATGATGTGCTGTTCGGCCAAGCGCTGTTGCTCAAGCTCTTGCTGGGGCTCTTTTCCTTCAACAAGCCAGGCACCATACTTTTTCGCCAGCTCATTGGCCGTCACCAGTTTCATCTCAGGCCAGATACCCAACTGGATGAACTTCTCTTTCTTCCCTTTCTCAACGTAATAACGGAAATAAAAAACTTTGCTGCCTGAAGGCTGAACCTTAACACCAAGCCTGCCGGTACCACGTTGAGCGCTGTTGCTCCACACGTAATACGCAGTGCTTTTTGTCTTCAATCCACGTATAGCAGTCTCGGTAAGATTAGCGGCCATGAGTTTACCTTTCTGAGGATAAGCGTTACCTGACCCGATGCCCATTTCGGGTCAGGTAACGGGTCAGGTAAGGATAGTACAATGGGGAAATGAGAGAACCAATCAGAAACAAAAACAACTTTATAACTGATTGATTATAGACAATTAAAAACACAAACAGAGACAATAGCGAACAATTAAAAACATGCCAATTTTATGACTCATAATCGCTTGGTCGCTGGTTCAAGTCCAGCAGGGGCCACCAAACACAGCAAGGGCTGGCGAGTAATCGTCGGCCCTTTTGTTTTTTCCGGGGATATGCTGGGGATATTCCAGAAAGGTAACCATGGTGATTTATGGTTATTTTATGACCGCCCACCATATCTACAGCATTTCTTGCTTAGTGCCATTCGCAAAACGTTAACATTTGCATACATTGACGATGTGTGAAGCTGGTGGACGAACTCCACGCATAAGCCCGCCCGCATCATATAAAAAAGGCTGGCACGTCTTTTTGCGTACCTTGCGTACCCAGTTTTTCACTGCGCAATCTGATGAATAGCGTTTCTGATGTTTGTCGCGCTGCCAGCGAATGGCCCGTGTAACCCTGGCATTTCTAAGCATGAGAATGGCTCTTTGAACCTTAACATTTCTTAACATCTGGCTTGCCCCGGCGCAAGCTAATGGCTCGTAAAACCTTAGGAATTCTTAGGGGCTGGCTGGCGGTCACAAACGCCGCAAACCCTTTGCATTTGCACCCGCCAGGCGGTATGCGTCGATCAGTTTTTCGCGTTTTACCGACTCCGAATTCGCAGTTTTTTTTGCGCAGTTTTGCGTAGTTTTTTTTTGCGAATTCGCAGTTTGTTTATCTTTGGCATCGTCTTTCTTTTCTCCGTGCCGTCTTAACTTACCTGCTCCGGGTAACGTCGGCAAAATATTTTGCTCAGTACCCGGCGCAATATCCCGGCGCACGCCGTCGAACTCAAAAAGTACCGCTGCGGGATAGAAATCATCTCGAGCACTTGCGACAACAAACACACGTCTGCGTCGTTGGGCCACTTCCGAAAAATTGAAGATTACCCGCCGCCGGGAGAAGGAAAACCGCAGGAGCGGAAAAGGAAACCGGGCGATCAGTGGCGGCTCACGTCTGAGTGCCACGTTAATTAATAAAACAGGTTAATAATTATTAAAATAACCTAAAATGCAGATAATCAATATCCGATAGATAACAAACAATATCGAACAAATAATTTACATTACCCTGAATGATTTCATCGGTTTATCTCGGTGCGCAATCCATTCAAATATTCTATCATTACATTGAGCTGTTCCCGATTGGCGGCCAGCATCTCACCAGAAAGTGAACCACATAAAAATCCATGATAATGGACAAAGAAAAATGCTTCAGAATTTAAAGATCACTTATATTCTTCCAGTTTTTTAAATTCCAAATTATCGCATTTATGAATTTTTTATGTTTCTCGATTTCAATATTCTCCATTATACTTTCCTTTCATTTATTTTTTATATAAATCCAAATAACACATTCACATATATGTTATTTACCAGCTTACAATAAAATTATTTTAGACATACTAGCGGCTTAGGTTATAGGATTTAGTCACCTCATTAACTAAAAGGCGTTTATATAATGGCTATTCCTGCATATTTATTTTTAAAAGACGACGGCGGCGCGGATATCAAAGGTTCAGTTGATGTCCAGGATAGAGAGGGAAGCATAGAGATTCTATCTTTTGGTCATAGTCTGCATATTCCGACAGACAGCAGAACCGGAAAACTCACCGGCACCAGGCAACATGCCCCCCTTAACTTTCAAAAAGAGTTCGACTCTTCCAGCCCGTATCTTTACAAGGCTATTGCCACCGGGCAGACACTTAAAAGCGCAGAATTTAAATGGTACAGAATTAACGACGCCGGGCAAGAAGTTGAATACTTCAACATGTTGCTTGAGAACGTGAAGATCGTCAGCTCCGCGCCGCATATGCTCGATATCAAAAACCCGGCGACCGAAAAACATAATCATCTTGAAAACGTAGCCATGCGGTATGAGCGGATTACCTGGAAATACTGTGATGGCAACATTCAGTTTTCTGATGCGTGGAATGAAAGATGATCCGGTGCACCTTCCATCTTAATGGCGGGCAGCTATCTACATTAAGTTGCCCGGGCGTGGGTTTCTTCCCGGCGTACTCAGGAAATGCAGGGCCACACAGGAATAACCCTGCCTCGATTACAGTAGTAAAAAAAGGGCCATTGCCGCCCGGTCTTTACTACATTGTGACGCGCCAAAGAGGCGGACTTCACTCCCGCTGGCGGGATATGGTGCACGGCTTAGAGAGCGGCTCAGATCGCGATCTATGGTTTGCGCTTTATCGCCAGGATAGCCAAATTGATGATATCTCATTCATAGACGGTGTTGAGCGGGGTAACTTCCGTTTACATCCTGCGGGTAAATCGGGCATTAGTGATGGCTGCATTACGCTACCCAGCCATTCAGATTACGCGATCTTACTTGAGGCTTTATTAAGCACACCATCAGTTATGGTTACGGCTCAATTAAAAGCGTTCGGCACAATACAGGTGTACTGATGAAACCGGCCACACATGTTTTTTTATGGCTTTCTGAACTGCTCGCCCTGACAGTGGTTTACACCCTGCTTTGTTACTTCATCCCTGATGAAGAGTTTATGGCGTGGTATGAGGAAAACTACGGATTCATACAGGAAGCGCACTGGAATGACGGATTTTCACTGATTCTGTATTTTCTGGCTATAGCCATCACTACGTTTGCGATCTGGTTTATTGCTGCTGCCAGACAAAGGAAGTGGAAAAAATCACAGGGTGAAAACACATGACGTTTACGTGTCCAGGCTCTGCCAACGTATTACCTTGTGATTCGAACATGACCACCTGACAGGTTGCTACAGCGGAAATACACCACAAACGCGCCGAAGTTATTGGGCGCGTTTTTATTACCTGTAACTTTTAACGCTCCACAATCCACACTCAAAAATCACAAAAATTACTGTATATAAAAAAGTGTCCACCTGTTCACCTTTTTGATTTTTATTATATTTATCATGAAATTAAGTGGTTAACATCCACTTCAGCCACGTCGATAATGTCCAGCTTGTTCGCTAAGACCAAATCAACTGAACCAGACTGATAGCGCTCTACCTGTTTGCACCGAAATGTGAAATGAGTAACAAGAAAAACAAGTCAGGCAGGGACGGAAAGTGTTTCACGTGATAAGGCGAGAACATGCGAAAGGCAACCCCCTCTGGACGTCGCCATCCAGAGATGGAAACGTCCGTTAGAGTTTGATTCGATAGTCAGCTCAAACTAGCTCTTTGAGCTGCTCCTGCATATAAGTTGAAAAATACTCTGGGTTCTTGATAAGGATGCGGTTACCGGAGGCCACTTTTTCTGCCCATCCGGCCACTTTTTTCGTGAACTCGGGATTCCATCCCTCCTGCTCACCCCGTGCCATCACAGCTTCTGGACTTGCTGGCACACCTAAGTCATGCAAATACTTTAAGATTCCCTTAGCGGTACTTTCATCCATTGAATGGGGTACTGACGCCGAAGTGTTCATACCACCAATAAAATCCAATGCTTTCTCAATTGCTGTTGGCATGCTCTTATCCTTAAAATTAACCACGTGAGAGACACATTTATACTATGTACCCAACTCCGCCGGGATATCAAAGAGAACATCACCTTTATTTGATTTACCCCGCAGCTAAACGCTTGCGGCGGCTGTTTTCTGCACGATTAATTCGCTATCCCAGCCAAAACCAGCCCAGTCGCTACCGCATTACGCGGCCCTTCGGTACCACGGATGTTGCCCTGTCCGGCAACCACGCCGTAATGCGCCAGCGCGTCGGTGATCATCTGCGGGATTTCGAAATCCAGCGAGGAGCCGCCCACCAGCACCACAAAAGTCATATCACGAATAGAGCCGCCGGGTGACACCTGGCGTAAAGCGCGCAGGCAGTTGGTCACAAAAACTTTCTCTTTGGCCTGTCGGCGCACCAACCGAATTTTTTCCAGCGAGGTCTGGTTATCTACGGGGATCAGCTCGCCGTTTTTCAGATAAACGACTTTGGCAAACACTGACGGACTGAGCGGTTCGCGAAAAAACTCCACCGCGCCGTTCTCGTGGCGAATGCTGAACAGGCTCTCCACTTTTGCCAGCGGGTATTTTTTAATTTCCTCCGCCAGAAACGGATCGCTTAAGCCCAGCTCGGTTTGAATCAACAGGCTGACCATATTCCCCGCGCCAGCCAGATGGACCGCTTTCACTACGCCATCGCTATTGATAATGGCGGCATCGGTGGAGCCTGCGCCTAAATCGAGGATCGCCAGCGGTGCAGCACATCCGGGCGTTGTTAACGCACCGGCGACAGCCATGTTGGCCTCCACGCCGCCGACTTCAACCGGGATGTTTAACCGGGCGCTCAGCTCACTGGCGATGGCCTGCATCTGTAAGCGATCGGATTTCACCATCGCCGCAATGCCAACGGCGTTCTCCATTGAACACTCCCCGGCAATACCGCCCTGCACCTTGCAGGGAATAAACGTATCCACCGCCAACAGATCCTGAATATACACCGCGTTCATGTCGTGACCGGTCAGCGAGGCCATCACCTTACGCACCCGCTCCAGCATGCCGCCTGCATGCGTACCTGCTTCACCACGAATATCGCACACGGGCGCACAGGTGCTCATCGCCTGCATAATGGCCTGTGCGCCTTGCGCTACGTCGGCTTCACCGCCACGCTTTTCGCCGCGGATAAAGATCTTACCCGCCGGGATCACCCTTGAGCGCACATCACCCTGCGGGGTTTTCAGCACCACGGCGGAACGGTTGCCAATTAGCGCCCTGGCGATGGGGACGATAGTTTGCGTTTCCTCGGGCGTCAGTGTAAAGAAGGTCGCGATGCCGTAAGGATTCGACAGCACTCGCACCACCTGTCCTGGGGCCGCCACTTCCACCGCCGCCAGCACACCTTCCGGTACCTTCTCCAGCAGGGTGACTTCATCTACCACCGGCATTGTTCGACGCAGACGATTGTTCACCAGCACGCCATCATCTTTTTTCAGGATCGCCGCCACCACGTTGACGCCGCGATCCAGCGCCTCATTGATAAACCAAACCGCCTCGAGGAAATCCCTCTCCTCACCGACCAGCGGGATCCAGCCCTGGGTAAACCGATCTTCACTCAACGCCGCCAGCTTCTCCACGGCGATGGTGGTTCCCATTCCCACGCCAACGCCGCCGGGCGTTTGCGGGTTATGCCCAATCATTGTTGATTCGGTAATGATGGTTTCAGTGATGGTTTCCATCGCCACATCGCCAATCACCGGTGCCGCCTCGTTGATGCAGATTTTCGCCACGTCCTGAAGCGACCACGGGGTGTTATTCAGCGCCTGCTGCAGGGAGGCCACCACCCCGGCAATATTGTCCCGTGTGCCTTTCATACCGGTCGTAGCGACAATCCCGCTGGCGATAAACCGGCCATGCTGCGCCAACGCCACTTCGGTGGTGGCGTTGCCGATATCAATCCCTGCAATTAACGGCATACAACCTCCGTCACTGGCTGCCTTTACGCAGCTTGTTTCTCTGCAGATACACCTCTGCCGACTCGCGGACAAACCCGGCGTTCACCGTGGCATGCCAGGTATGTTCCAGTTCATCGGCAATGGCCTGAAGCTCGGCGAACGAAGAACGAAACGGCCGCAGCGCGTTGTAAATTTCAAGAATACGGGCATCCGGGATTGCTATAAGCTCCGCCGCACGACGGAAATTACGCGCCACGGCGTGACGCTGCATCTGTTCGGCAATCTGCGCCTGGTACTCCAGCGTTTGCTGAGAAATACGCACATCCTGCGGACCTACACGGCCCGCCAGCACATTCTCAAGGGTAATCTCGGTTAGCGGTTTGCCGGTAGGAGTCTGGATTTTCTCCGGGCAGCGGGTTGCTAATGGATAATCCTGCGCGGTCATGATGTTGTCGTTCATGGTCATTCCCTTACGAGTGCAATATGCAGCGTGACAGGCGCAGCATCCTGCACCACGTGTTTGGTTTCTTTGATATGAAACAGCGCGGCCTTGGCCATAAATTTGGGGCGTACCATCTGGTCATTAACCACTGGCACTGGCGAAGGCGACTCTTTACGTGCATAGCGCGCGGCGTTTTTACCAATCTGGCGATAGGTTTCCAGCGTCAGCAGCGGAGCCTGAGAGAACAGCTCAAGGTTGCTCAGAGGCAGCAGATCGCGCTGATGAATCACCGTGGTTCCTTTCGACTGGATACCAATCCCGATGCCAGAACCGCTGAGATTTGCCGCATCCCATGCCATAAATGAAACATCCGAGGTGCGCAGAATCCTCACCACCCGTGCATGCAGCCCCTCTTCTTCAATGCCGGCAACCAGCTCTTTCAAAATCGCTTTGTGCGGCATATCAATCAGTGTTTTATGCTGATACTTATCAAAGGCGGGACCGACGCCTATCACGACTTCATCCACGCGTTCGTCCGCTTTAGCCGCCTCGCCTTCGCTCACCTGCAAGGTGAAAACCGGCTTACGTTCAGTTGTGCATTCCACTGTGTACCGCCTTATTCGATCGAGCCGGGCTGAACCACGCCCGCAATATTTTTAATTTCCGCCCAACGTTCGGCAGAGATGCGATAGCCGGTGCCGGGTCCCTGATAGTCGTTGATGTCATTAACGGCGCTGACGACGTCGAACTGACGATCCAGAATGGCCGACGTTTGCAGGTAATCACCAGTAACACGCTGCCTCAGCATGTTGAGGATATTGCTGGCGATGTCTTCGAAGCCGCTGGAACTCAACGCGCCGACGATATCCAGCCCGGTGATATTGCGCTTCATCATCTCTTCCACGGCAGCCAAATCTTCCACCACATTGCGCGCGGGCATATCTTTGCTGCCGTGAGCGTAAGTGGCGGCCTCCACCTCTTCATCGCTAATCAGCGGCAGACCCAGTTCGCGGAACACCGCCTGAATGGCGCGCGCGGCCTTATTGCGGATGGCGATTGTTTCCTCTTCCGTGACCGGACGCAGGCCCCCGTCAACCATCAGATCGCGTTGCAGAATGTTGTAATCATCGAAGTCTTCAGCGTCGAAGTTCGACCCGGCAAACATGTTGTCGTAGTTCGGTACCGCGCTATAGCCAGAGAAGATAAAGTCGGTGCCCGGCAGCATCTGCATCAGGGTGCGGGCAGTACGACGAATATCGGAGTGGGAAAAGGTCTGGTCATTGGCGGAGGCCACTTCAAGGTCGAGCATCGAGGCAATCAGGTTTTCCGCCAGCACCGCGCGAATCCCCGACGGCACAGCGCCGGTCATGCCGATACAGCTGACCGCGCCGTTTTGTAACCCCTGTACGCCCGCACCTTTGGTGATAAAAATGCAACGCGACTCCAGGTAAAGCATCGATTTACTTTCGGAATAGCCCATCAGCGCTTCCGAGCCGGTGCCGGAGGTGTAGCGCATCTTCAGGCCACGAGAAGCATACGCCGAGGCAAGAAACGCTTTTGACCACGGCGTATCATCGCCATCGGTAAACACCGACTCCGTGCCATATACCGACACCGTTTCGGCGTAGCTGGTTAGCCCGCGCATTCCCAGTTCCAGCTCCGTGGCCTCTTCAACGGAGCATTGCGTCAGCACGCCGGGGCGACCGCATTGGGACCCCACCAGCAGCGCCAGGGCGTTAAACGGCGCATAGCGGGCGATCCCGACCGTTGTTTCCTGTTCGGAAAAGCCACGGATCCCCGCTTCAGCAGCGTCGGCAGCAATCTGTACCGGGTTATCTTTCAGGTTGGTCACGTGGCACTGATTGGAGGGGGTGCGTCTGGCGCGCATTTTTTGCAGCGCCATCATCATCTCCACCACGTTCATTTGCGCCATCACCTCCACCGCTTTCGCCGGGGTGATGGCAGTCGTAATGGCAATGATCTCTTCCCGACTGACGTGGATATCCACCAGCATTCTGGCGATCTCCAGCGCGTCGAGCTGCATGGCGCGCTCGGCCTCGGGCACGTTAATCGCGTAATCGGCAATGAACCGGTCAATCATGTCGAACTCGGCGCGGCTCTTGCCGTCCAGCTCAACAATACGACCATTTTCCACCTTCACCGACGAAGCCGGATCGTAAGGGCTTTCCATTGCGATCAGCCCCTCTTCAGGCCATTCGCCAATTAGCCCATCCTGATTTACAGGCCGCTGGGCAAGCACTTCGAATCGTTTTGATCTTCTCATAGTTTATGGACTCAAAAGATAAAAAATAGGGACGCCGGGCCGTATTGCCGGGGACACAACACCCGGCATTCGCCTTTCATCAGCAATAGCCGAACTCTAAATGAGCAGGACAATAAAAAAATAAAATTAATTTCGTTCCAATTTGGTACGTAATAAAAACCCATCGTTTCATATTGAAACGCGGCTCAGGAATATTCGCCGTGAATTGTGACGAGGTTAAATGATCATTATCAATAAACGCCACAACAGGAAACTGAACGTAATGTTTTTGAAATTCCCACCCTATTGACTTAATAACGTGGGGCGAGAAAATAAGATAAAGCCAATGATAAAAATAGCTGTTGCGCGATATTTTCGTGACCTCAGCCCTACAACCTTTTCAGGAGAGACTGTGAATAAGAGCCAACAAATCGCCACCATTACGCTGGCGGCTGCAAAGAAAATGGCGCAGGCCGTCGAGGCTAAAGCGCTTGAAATCAACGTTCCGGTGGTGTTTTCCGTGGTGGATCACGGCGGGAACACGCTGCTAATGCAACGTATGGACGACGCGTTTGTCACCAGCTGTGATATCTCTCTTAATAAAGCGTATACCGCCTGCTGCCTGCGACAGGGTACCCATGAAATTACCGATGCGGTACAACCAGGTGCCTCTCTATATGGCTTGCAGCTCACCAATCAACAACGAATTGTTATTTTTGGCGGCGGTTTGCCTGTCATATTAAACGGCAAATTAATCGGTGCCGTTGGCGTAAGTGGCGGTACCGTCGAACAAGACAGATTATTAGCAGAAACCGCATTGAATTGTTTCTCTGAATTATAATTTAAATCTAAGAAGGTATATTATGAGCTATCGTATGTTTGATTACCTGGTGCCAAATGTGAACTTCTTTGGCCCCAATGCTATTTCCGTGGTCGGCGAACGCTGTAAACTGTTGGGCGGTAAAAAAGCGCTGCTGGTCACTGATAAAGGTCTGCGGGCGATTAAAGACGGCGCGGTAGATAAAACCCTCACACATCTGCGTGAAGCCGGTATTGACGTCGTGGTTTTTGACGGCGTTGAGCCAAACCCCAAAGACACCAACGTGCGCGACGGCCTGGAGGTCTTTCGCAAAGAGCATTGCGACATCATCGTTACCGTTGGCGGCGGTAGCCCGCATGACTGCGGTAAAGGCATCGGTATCGCGGCGACTCACGAAGGGGATCTCTACAGCTATGCCGGGATTGAAACCCTGACCAACCCGCTGCCGCCGATCGTTGCGGTGAATACCACCGCCGGGACCGCCAGCGAAGTCACCCGCCACTGCGTGCTGACCAATACCAAAACCAAAGTGAAGTTTGTGATTGTCAGCTGGCGCAACCTGCCGTCGGTCTCCATTAACGATCCGCTGCTGATGCTCGGCAAGCCAGCCCCACTGACTGCGGCCACCGGGATGGACGCCCTGACCCACGCCGTGGAAGCCTACATTTCCAAAGATGCCAACCCGGTCACCGACGCTGCCGCTATCCAGGCGATCCGCCTGATCTCCCGTAACTTGCGTCAGGCCGTGGCGCTGGGCAGCAACCTGAAAGCTCGCGAGAACATGGCCTACGCCTCCCTGCTGGCGGGTATGGCCTTCAACAACGCCAACCTCGGCTACGTTCACGCGATGGCGCATCAGCTTGGCGGTCTTTACGACATGCCGCACGGCGTGGCGAATGCCGTACTGCTGCCGCACGTAGCGCGCTATAACCTGATCGCTAACCCGGAAAAATTTGCCGACATCGCAGAGTTTATGGGCGAAAACACGGACGGACTCTCCACCATGGATGCCGCCGAGCTGGCCATTCATGCTATTGCCCGCCTCTCCGCCGACATCGGTATTCCGCAGCATCTGCGCGATCTGGGCGTCAAAGAAGCCGATTTCCCGTATATGGCGGAAATGGCGCTGAAGGACGGCAACGCCTTCTCAAACCCGCGCAAAGGGAACGAGAAAGAAATTGCCGAGATCTTCCGTCAGGCATTCTGATAACGCAGGGGGCGCAATGTCACTTTCATCACCGGGCGTACATCTATTTTATCACTCACGCTGGCAGGGTACTCGCGTGCTTGATGAGCTGTGCTGGGGGCTGGAAGAGCAAGGCGTTCCCTGCCGGGCAATCTGTTGCGACGATCATGACTGCGCGCTGGCGCTCGGCAAACTGGCGGCCAAAAGTTCGACGCTGCGCGTGGGTCTCGGTCTCAACGCCACCGGTGATATTGCCTTAACCCATGCCCAGTTGCCCGAGGATCGGGCGCTGGTCTGCGGGCATACCCGCGCCGGGACAGCACAGATCCGCACGCTCGGCGCCAATGCCGGTCAACTGGTTAAAGTTCTTCCCTTCAGCGAGATAAAATAAATGTACCGCATCTATACCCGAACCGGTGATAACGGCACGACCGCGCTGTTTGGCGGCAGCCGTATCGATAAAGACGACATCCGCGTTGAGGCCTACGGCACGGTGGATGAACTGATTTCCCAGCTTGGCGTCTGCTATGCCAGCACGCGCCAGGCCGGGCTACGCCAGGAATTGCACGCTATGCAGAAGATGCTGTTCGTACTGGGGGCGGAACTCGCCAGCGATCAGAAAGGACTAACACGCTTAAAACAGCGTATTGGCGAAGAGGATATTCAGGCGCTGGAGCAGCTTATTGACCGCAATATGGCGCAAAGCGGCCCGCTCAAAGAGTTTGTTATTCCGGGGAAAAATCTGGCATCGGCACAGCTGCACGTTGCGCGAACCCTGACGCGTCGGCTGGAGCGGATCCTCATCGCGATGGGCAGAACGCTGACGTTACGCGATGAGGCCAGGCGTTATATCAACCGGCTGTCGGATGCGCTGTTCTCGATGGCCAGAATCGAAGAAACTACTCCAGATGTTTGCGCTTAAACTGGCTGGCATCAATGTCGTACTGCTTCATCTTACGCCACAAGGTGGTGCGACCAATATTCAGCAGTTGCGACATCTCCTGAACACGCCCACTGGTCACGCGAGCGGCATGGATAATCGCCTCTTTCTCGATGGCGGTAAAGGTCAGGCTGGCGGGCAGCAGTGAAGACGCCGTTTCCAGACCAGGACGCTCGGCAAACAGATAATCCGGCAGATTGCTCAGCCGAATATGGCCGTTATCGCTGCTGATGGCGATGTTTTCAATAATGCTGTTCAGCTCAAAATCATTACCCGGCCACGAATAGGCCACCAGTTGTGCCAACGCGTCGTCGTCGATCTTCAGGCTGGATGAAAAGCGTTTTTTCAGGCTATTCAACCGCGTATAAATCAGCGATGGAATACTGTTACGCCGCGCCCGCAGCGGCGGGATTACGATCTCAAAAGAGTGCAGCGCGTAATACAACTGACGGCTAAAGCGGTTTTGCTCCACCAGATTAGCGAGATCAACCGTGGTGGTGGCGATCACTTTGACGTCCACCGGAATCAGCCGCCGGGCATCCAGGCGGGTTAAAACGCCCTGCTTAATCACCTGCAGCAACGCGGATTGTAACTCCGGCGCCAGATATTCAATTTTTTCCAGAAACGGCGTGCCGCCGTTCGCCAGTTCAAGACGGCTCAGCCGACCGTTTTCATCATCAGTGGGCGCACTGCCCATAAAATCCTGCCCCAGTACGCTGTTGGCATACAACTGGCAGTTCACGGCGATATACGGCCCGCTGGCGCGTTCGCTTTCATTGTGAATGGCCTGACTCAGTAGCTCTTTACCGACGCCCTCTTCCCCGCACAGCAGGATCGGGAAACTTCCCCTCGCCGCCTGACGACCAAAGTGGATCAAACGTCGGGTTTCTGGATCGTCTGTCGACATCTGCTCAAAGGTGTGGCTCACCTTGCCGAGCTGGCTGGTCATCAGTTGACGCATTTGCTCCACCGGATGCAGCAGCAGGATAAAGCTGTTGCCCTGCTCTTCAACAATCGGTTTCAGGGTGATGACGGCATCAACAAACTGGTGCTGGCTTTCAAAGGTGACTTCGACATGATTCAGGCCGCGGGCATGTTTGATCGCCCGACGCAGCAACATGGGGAGATTGAGCAGGTCGTTAATATTCTTCCCCTGGCTGGCCTGCGCGTCGAGATGCAAAAGCAGCGCCGCGCGCGCATTGAGGAACTGCAATACGCCCTGTTCGTTCCAGGCCATCACGCCATCATCCATACTCTCCAGCAGCCCGTACATCTGGTTCAGATGGCGGTTGGATTCAGCCAGCAGGCTGTCAGTCAGCAATGAGTTGCCGACTTCTCTGGCAATCGCCAGCGTCAGGGATAAATCAGAAACGCACTCATGCTCTACCAGACAGCACAGCGAGATGGAGCCAAACAGTCGACCATGGTTATCGAATACTGGCGTAGAGCAGAACGACCACGGATGCAACGCCTGTTTAAAGTGCTGATCGCCAGAGGTTTTTGTCGGTTGCCCCGGCATCGTCGCCAGCGACAACGCGCAGCTGCCAATAATGCTTTCCGCACAGTAACTGCCGTCGCGAAAACCGAGCTCCGCCAGTTGCTCCACCGTCTGCGGATCGCCGCAACGGCTGAGAATACAGGCTGATTCATCCAGAATTAACAGCGCGCACGGACGGCCGTCCATAAACTCCCAGGCATCTTCCAGCGCGGCCTGAGCAATCGTCAGCAGCGCCGTTTTGCGACGACAGATCGACTCAAAGGTCAGGCCCTGCGCCTGATGCGGCGCCTGCCAGGTTTCCCGCTGCATAAACTTGCTGCAACGATGCCATGACTGGGCAATGACCGAAGAGACTTCCTTCCCAATGTCCTGAGTGTGCGTCGTCATATCCCTTTCCGCTGTTTTACCATAGACAACCCCTCCGGCAGAGACTGTCAGAGGGGGGAGAAGATGCCGGATAAAAACTTACCGACGACTGATTAACGCGCCAGCCACTGCTGTCCCAGCAGGTCTGCCGTCAGAATCGCGGCATGTACGCTTTCAGGCGTCACCGGGAACGGCATATTGTGGATGGTTTCACCTTCCGCGCAGGTCGCTTTGGCCACGGCCATGATCTTGCCGTCAATGTCGTCTTTCACGCCCATTTCCGCTAACGTTACCGGCAGGCCTACTTTCTGACAGAAATTCAGCACGGTTTCGATCTCTTCCATCGGGCTGTTTTGCAGCACCAGCTGCGCCAGCGTACCAAAGGCGACTTTTTCACCGTGGTACAAATGGTGGCACTCTTCCAGAATCGTAAAACCGTTGTGGATAGCATGCGCCCCTGCAAGACCGCTGCTTTCAAAGCCGATGCCGCTGAGGTAAGTGTTCGCTTCGACAATACGCTCCAGAGCATCGGTCACCACGCCAGCCTGCGCGGCAAAGCGTGCCTTTTCGCCTTCCGCCAGCAGGGTATCATAGCACAGGCGCGCCAGGCTCAGCGCCGCTACGGTGGACTGTCCGCCCGCCATGCTGGTCGCTCTGGCGTCATAACAGGCTTTCGCTTCAAACCAGGTTGAGAGCGCATCGCCCATCCCGGCCACCAGCAGACGTACCGGCGCTTTGGCAATGATTGCGGTGTCCATCACCACCATATCCGGGTTTTTCGGGTAGATCAGATACTCTTCAAACTCACCGGCTTCGGTATAGATGACCGACAGCGCGCTGGTTGGCGCATCGGTAGAGGCGATAGTCGGGATCACCACCACCGGTAGCTTCTGGTAGTAACCAATCGCTTTGGCGGTATCCAACGTTTTCCCGCCGCCAATCCCAACCACGCCGCGGCAACCGTGCTGTTTCAAAATGGCAATCAGGCGATTAATTTCAATATGGCTGCATTCACCGTTGAAGCGTTCCGCGTGGCAGCTAATGTCGTGGCTGTGCAGGCCATTGAGTACCTTCTCTCCCGCCAGCTTCATCACGAAGTCATCCGCAATCACGAAAAAGCTGTCCGCCAGATTTTTAGCGTATTGACCAAATAAGGTGGAAGCGTCAGGGCCCTGGAGATATTTGGCTGGAGATTGAATAACTTTTAGCATTCCTTTCATCCTCAAATAAGTACATGTTTTTACATGGTGAGCCCTGGCGTTAACCTGTTTGGCCTGTTGCTGTCGGCAAAAACAGGAGGTACCGGAGCGATGCAATAACTGTATGGCGAGGCGTGAACAAAAAAATCTTTCGTCATTTTGTTCTGATATGAAACAGATAAAAACGACGCACGTTCCATTCTGGAACGCTTATCCACAAAAATGATAAGGTTTGCGATCCCGATCCGTACATTTACCCCCAAATCTCCGGCAAACACGAAGCTCAGTTCCTCTTTTACTCATGCAGTTGAATTAAAACCGGCAAAAAAAGGCTGGCTGCGCCGTATGAGCGGCGCTGATCGCAGGAGAAAAAAGTCGAGCGAGCTCGCATTATGATCATTCCCCGCTTTTTTAAGTTTCATTTCGGAACAAAAAATAGCATCAACGTTCCGTAATGAAACTCATTTTAGCGTTGTTTTTTTCCACGCTGACTTCGCCAGAATCTCTTCATTGCCTCCGCACCATGATCCTACATTCGGGGGTTTGTCTTTCACTCAACCTCGAGGAGCCGTTATGTCTCAATTCTTTTTTAACCAACGCACCTATCTCGTGAGCGACGTCATCGACGGGGCGATTATCGCCAGCCCATGGAATAACCTGGCGCGTCTGGAAAGCGATCCGGCCATTCGCATCGTGGTCCGTCGTGACCTTAATAAAAATAACGTAGCGGTCATTTCCGGCGGCGGTTCGGGACACGAACCCGCGCACGTTGGGTTTATCGGTAAAGGCATGCTAACCGCTGCGGTCTGCGGCGACGTTTTCGCCTCCCCGAGCGTGGATGCAGTACTGACCGCCATTCAGGCGGTGACCGGTGAGGCTGGCTGTCTGTTGATTGTGAAAAACTACACCGGTGACCGTCTTAATTTCGGTCTCGCCGCCGAGAAGGCGCGCCGCCTTGGCTATAACGTTGAAATGCTGATTGTCGGCGACGACATCTCCCTGCCGGATAACAAACACCCACGTGGCATTGCGGGAACTATCCTGGTGCATAAAATCGCAGGCTATTTTGCCGAACGCGGCTATAACCTCGCCACCGTCCTGCGTGAAGCGCAGTACGCAGCCAGCAACACCTTTAGCCTGGGCGTAGCGCTTTCCAGCTGTCATCTGCCGCAAGAAACCGACGCAGCCCCTCGTCATCATCCGGGTCATGCGGAGCTGGGTATGGGCATTCACGGCGAACCAGGCGCATCGGTTATCGACACCCAAAACAGTGCGCAAGTGGTGAACCTGATGGTGGATAAACTGCTGGCCGCCCTGCCTGAAACCGGTCGTCTGGCGGTGATGATTAATAATCTTGGCGGCGTTTCCGTGGCCGAAATGGCCATCATCACCCGCGAACTCGCCAGCAGCCCGCTGCACTCGCGTATCGACTGGCTAATTGGCCCGGCCTCGCTGGTCACCGCGCTGGATATGAAAGGCTTCTCACTGACGGCCATCGTGCTGGAAGAGAGCATCGAAAAAGCACTGCTCACCGAAGTGGAAACCAGCAACTGGCCGACGCCGGTCCCACCGCGTGAAATCAGCTGCGTAGCGTCATCTCAGCGTAGCGCCCGCGTGGAATTCCAGCCTTCGGCAAACGCCCTGGTGGCCGGGATTGTGGAGCTGGTCACCGCAACCCTTTCCGATCTGGAGACTCATCTGAATGCGCTGGACGCCAAAGTCGGCGATGGCGATACCGGTTCGACCTTTGCCGCCGGCGCGCGTGAAATTGCCAGCCTGCTGCATCGCCAGCAACTGCCGCTGGATAACCTTGCCACGCTGTTCGCGCTGATTGGCGAACGTCTGACCGTGGTGATGGGCGGTTCCAGCGGTGTGCTGATGTCAATCTTCTTTACCGCCGCCGGGCAGAAACTGGAACAGGGCGCTAACGTTGTCGAAGCGCTAAATACGGGGCTGGCGCAGATGAAGTTCTACGGCGGCGCAGACGAAGGCGATCGCACGATGATTGATGCGCTGCAACCGGCCCTGACCTCGCTGCTCACACAGCCGAAAAATCTGCAGGCCGCATTCGACGCCGCGCAAGCGGGAGCCGAACGAACCTGTTTGTCGAGCAAAGCCAATGCGGGTCGCGCATCGTATCTGAGCAGCGAAAGCCTGCTCGGAAACATGGACCCCGGCGCGCACGCCGTAGCGATGGTGTTTAAAGCGCTGGCGGAGAGTGAGCTGGGCTAAGATGTAACAAGGAGCGCTTCTCAGGTATTTACTGCCTGATAGCGCTTCGCTTATCAGGCAGAACGTTAACGATACACGCGGATCCCGCCCTCTACGCCGCGACTAAACAGCACCTGCCAAAGTTCAATATCTCTGGCGCGGAAAGCCCCGGCGCAGGCGCATAAATAGTAGTTAAACATTCTTCTGAAGGTGGCGGAATAACGTGATGACAGCTCCGGCCATGCTTGATTAAAGCGCTCGTGCCACGCCATCAGCGTTTTATCGTAATCGCTGCCAAAGTTATGCCAGTCTTCCATCACAAACCGTGATTCGCTGGCTTCGGCAATATGGGAGATCGCCGGTAAGCAGCCGTTCGGGAAAATGTATTTATTGATCCACGGATCGACGCTCATCCCTTTTTTATTGCTACCAATGGTGTGTAGCAGGAACAGTCCGTCCGGTTTTAAACAACGGTCGGCGATGCTGAAATAGGTGTCGTAGTTTTTTGGCCCGACGTGTTCAAACATCCCCACGGAGACAATGCGATCGTAGTGTTTATCGAGGTCGCGATAATCCTGCAGCAGAATCTTAACGTCCAGTCCTTCACAGCGCTGCTGCGCCATCTTTTGCTGCTCTTTGGAAATGGTGACGCCTTCCACCGCCACGCCATAATGACGCGCCGCATATTCCGCCAGCCCACCCCAGCCACAACCAATATCGAGTAAACGCATGCCCGGTTTCAGTTGTAGCTTCTCACAGATCATTTTTAATTTGGCATTTTGCGCATCGTCTAATGTGGTTGCGTCTTTCCAGTAAGCGCAGGAATATTGCATATGCGGATCAAGCATCAGCGCAAAGAGATCGTTACCAATATCATAATGTTCTTTGCCGACAATCCACGCGCGGCTCCGCGACTGCAAATTAAACAGGCGTGCGCTGGCAATACGTAAAATATCTTTCAGGTTACCCGGCATCTGCTGGTCAAGTTTTGCTTTCAGGATTTTGCAGAACAGAATATCGAGCCGCTCGCAGTCCCACCAGCCTTCCATATAGCTTTCGCCAAGCCCTAACGAGCCTTGTTGCAGTACCCGTTTAAAGAAACCGGCATGATGAAGTTGAATGTCCCAGGCACGGGAGCCATTAATCCTGATATCTGCTTGCGAAAGCAGCTCTTTTCCCATTCGGGTCCAGTTATCATTTGTTTCATTGACGATGACAGCATCTGAACAAAGCGAGTTCATGGTTTTTACCAAAGGTGGGCTAAAAATTCTTACGCAAGATTATTATGGAAAAAAGAGTGTATGTATTATGATCCGCGGACAAGATCTATCGAGCAGCGGACACACCATCGGGAGCATTGACGATTTATTTATGGAAACTCTCGTGCAAAAACAGTGGAACTCCTTCCCGGATAACTCCATGACGGAACTGCCGCAGGATGTTTACTTTCGCTCGTATGTCCTGGAAGCCAATCATCATGTTCCACAGCATTCACACTCTTTTATGCAGTTTCATTTCGCCCGCAAAGGCAGTATGCGTATTGATGTTGCCGGCAAGTGCTGGATAATCCCGGCGCATTATGGCATCTGGATCCCGAATCATACGGAGCATGCGGTTTGGGCATTGGATGATGTGTATTTAGAGAATCTGGATATTAAACCGAGCTTTCTTGAAGAGAGCATCAATGAATGTAAAGTGGTGGCTATCAGTGATTTCGCCAGAGAGTTTATTCATTACGCCACGAATTTAATTTCGGGCCATTATGATAGCCAGTCAAAAGAGGGCAAGCTGGTTAGCGTCCTGGTCGACATTATTCTGCAGCTTCCGGAAGTCGCTTTTGTATTACCCTGGCCGCAGGATCGCGAATTAACCAAAGTTTGCCGAACAATACAAGAATCCCCGGCGCTGGAGCATTCGGTTGAATACTGGGCGCAGCATCTGGGTATGTCTGCCCGTACCTTTTCACGCCATTTCAAAAAAGAAACCGGATTGCCTTTCAGCGTCTGGAAGCAAAAAATGCGTATTCTGGAATCCGTATTAATGCTGAAGAAAAATAAAAGCGTGACCGCCGTGGCGCTCGACGTAGGGTATTCAAGCACCGCGGCATTTAGCTACGCATTCCGCCAGGCGTTTGGCGTGCCGCCATCTAATTACTGATTAACGACGCTGATGCCAGTAAGCCGCTGCGCGAACAAGTTGCTGATCGAACGCCTCGCTTTCAAAGCGAGCACTCAGGTTTTTGACCACCTTACCTTCGCCGGTAATCCAGATGTAGTAATCATCTGCGGGTACGATTAGCCGCGATAAGTGTTCATTCACCGCCTGCTCGTCATGGCCGATAAACCACTGAATAGTAAATCCGTCGAGATGGGCAAAATAGTCCTGGTACGCGGCATCCTGCACACTTACCAGCGCCGTGACGTTCGGACGTACCGCTAAACGGCTGAGCGACTCCAGGCGTCGGCGCAGCGCAGGCATTCCCGATTCATCACACACGTAAACCTGATACGCATAGTCCTCTGGCACCACCAAAGAACCGCGCGGTCCGCCTACCGTCAGCTTGTCACCCTCGCGGGCATTCATCGCCCACGTACTTGCCACGCCACCGTCATGAATATAGAAATCCAGTGCCAGCTCATGGCGTGCTTCGTCATACAACGGCGTGTAATCACGGGATATCGGACGCACGCCGTCAGCCCAGACAATACCTTCATCAGTGACAACCGGCGGCACAAAGTGGCTGCCCGGTTCAGGGAAAAAGACCTTGGTATGGTCATCAAAGCCGTGTGAGCTAAAACCATCCAGAGCGTCACCGCCCAGTACAATGCGCTGAAAGCCCGCGCTAATACGTTCTACGCGCAGGACGGTAAGTTCCCGAAAACGCAGTTCATTGCGAACGCGCTGCGGGTAGCGTGAGGTGTTTTTTGTCATTTTTTCGCCTTCGGAAGATAATACGATATATCTAATTTAATTTTTAAATGATAATGATTGCTAATCAGAAAGATTGCAAGCACTTTTTTGATATAGTCGCCTTCTGACTAAACGGCTAACACACACCTTTAAAAAAGATAAAAATCATAAAGTTAAACAAAAAACATTTTATAGTCTTGCACCAAAACAATATTTAGATATAAATTAGATATATCTAAAACACATCAGGAGACGATGATGCAAAACCATCATGAAGGTTGCTGCAAGCATACAGAGCACCAACACGAAGGCTGCTGCAAGGGTGAAGGACATCACCACGAAGGCCGCCACAACGAACACCATGCAGGTTGCTGCAAAGGTGAAGAACATCGCCATGCAGGCTGCAACAAAGAACATCACCACGAACAGGGTTGTGGACACCGCCACGGTCGCGGCGGCGGTCGTCGCCAGCGCTTCTTCGGTCACGGAGAATTACGCCTGGTCATTCTGGATATCCTGACCCACGACGCCAGCCACGGCTATGAGCTGATTAAAGCGATTGAAACCCTGACTCAGGGCAACTATACCCCGAGCCCGGGCGTCGTCTATCCGACGCTGGATTTCTTGCAGGATCAAGAGCTGATCACCATCAGCGACGAGGAAGGCGGGCGTAAACAGATTGCGATCACAACCCAGGGCCAGCAGTGGCTGGATGAAAACCGTGAGCATCTGGAACATATCCATGAACGTATTAAAACCCGCTGCGTGGGTTTTGAATTACGCAAGAACCCGCAGATGAAACGCGCGCTGGAGAACTTCAAAGCCGTGCTGGACCTACGGGTCAATCATGGTGATACCAGCGATGCGCAGATCAAAAAAATCATCGGTATTATCGATCGCGCTGCGCTGGATATTACTCAACTGGATTAATCTACAGAGCAGGCGGAACGCGTTTGCCCTGCGTTCCGCCTTTATCGTTAATATTAATGCAGCACCGTGACTGCATCTTCCAGACGACCAGCCCGATGTTTCACCATCGCGGAAATCTGGGCGCTCTCTTCAACCAGTTCGGCGTTTTTCTGCGTAATGTTGCTTAATTCATTCACTGCGCGAGTCAGGCTCGAAAGACCATCTGACTGTTCCAGCGTTGAGTGACTGATTTGGGCGATCAACTGCGTCACGTTTTGCACCTGCGCCACAATATCATCCATCGTGCGCCCTGCGGCGTGAACCTGGTCGGATCCGGACTGCACCTTATCGGCGCTGGCATCAATCAGCTTGCGGATATCATTGGCTGCACTGGCGCTGCGGCTGGCAAGATGACGCACTTCTCCCGCCACCACGGCGAACCCTTTCCCCTGCTCACCCGCCCGTGCGGCTTCAACAGCGGCGTTCAGGGCCAGAATATTAGTCTGGAAAGCAATATCGTTAATCAGCGTGGTAATGGTGCCGATCCGCTGGGTGCTGTTGGCGATATCGTCCATAGTTTTGATGACGGTATCCATCGCCTCGCCGCCGTGCGTCGCCGCGCTGCTGGCTGCAATGGAGAGCTTGTCGGCCGCGGCGGCGGTCTCTGAGTTTTGCTTCACCGATGCCGCCATCTGATTCATGGTGGTCACCGTTTCCTGCACGTTCTCTACGGTCTGCTGCGTATGCTTGTTTAAATCATCGCTGCCTTTCGCCAGCGTTTCGCTGTCGCTGCGCACACAGCTCACCTGACTGGAGACATCATGGATGAGCCAACGGCACATTAGCCCCAGTTGCCCAACCGCTCGCAGCATCAGGCCCAGTTCATCACTGCGGTTAAGATGCGACACGCTGTTTCGTTCACCGGTCGCCACTTTTAGCGCCTGACGAGCGACATTCTCAATAGGACGCACAATCTGCCATTCGAAAATAGCCGTTCCCAGCATCATCACCAGCGCGCTTATCAGCAGTAACGGCCATTCGGCGCCCATTTGCTGCAATGCGGCCGCCAGTACGATAAACATAATTGCCATTACGCTGCGCACTCGCCAGCGAATCGGCAGCGCCGGGAGTTTACCCAGCCAGCCTTTGCGTACCACCAGTCCTTTATGGATACGTCGGTTGCAACGCCCTTCATTCAGCGCTTTATATAAAGGCTCTACCGCCGCAATCTCCTCGTCAGTGGCCCGGGTACGAATCGACATATATCCGGTGACACGACCTTCCCGTACCATCGGCACCGCATTGGCCCTTACCCAGTAGTGATCGCCATTCTTACGCCGGTTTTTCACAATCCCGCTCCATGGCTCGCCCTGTTTCAGGGTGTACCACATATCCGCAAACGCCGCTTTTGGCATATCCGGATGACGAACCAGATTGTGCGGCTTATCAAGCAATTCATTCAGTTGATAGCCACTGACCTGGACAAAAGTATCGTTCGCGTGGGTGATATAGCTTTGTAAATCGGTGGTCGACATGAGGGTGATATCATCATCCAGCGGTGTATTTTGCTGACTAACGTAGGGATGAGAAGACATGATTGCGTCCTGTGCAGGTTATCTGGTTGTTAACTCTTTCGGCTTATGTTATTTCGGCGATAATTTTTTTATCTTTAGTTGTTAAATTTGATTTAGATCGCAATTTGTGATTAAACCTCAAAATCTGTACGCATTCTAATCCATTGATTTAAAATACTTTCATTCAGTAACTATTCAACTGCACTTCTACCAACGCACCGTCACAGTGCAAACATTGCTCACTTTTAGCGCAGAAAAGTGCTTTTCCGATCTGTTTTCGCGGTCTTAACCTGGGCAAAATGCCAGCAAATGTTAAACATCAGCATTAAATGTTTCGTGAATGAGATGTTTCCTGGTGTTTATCCCGATTTTTGCTAAGCGCGCCGGAATGGCGCAATCACTGCAATACTTAAATCAGTATCATGTGATACGCGAGCTCCGGGAGCATATTTTGAACAGGTTACCTTCCAGCGCATCGGCCCTGGCCTGCAGCGCACACGCACTGAATCTCATCGAAAAGCGCACGCTTGATCATGAGGAAATGAAATCATTAAACCGAGAGGTGATTGAATACTTCAAGGAGCATGTCAATCCGGGGTTCTTAGAGTATCGAAAATCTGTAACTGCAGGCGGGGATTACGGAGCCGTAGAGTGGCAAGCGGGAAGCCTGAATACGCTTGTCGACACCCAGGGGCAGGAGTTCGTCGATTGCCTGGGTGGATTTGGAATTTTCAACGTGGGGCACCGTAATCCAGTCGTGGTTTCCGCCGTACAGAATCAACTCGCGAAACAACCTCTGCACAGCCAGGAGCTACTTGACCCTCTGCGGGCCATGCTGGCAAAAACCCTCGCCGCGCTGGCGCCAGGTAAACTGAAATACAGTTTTTTCTGTAACAGCGGGACCGAGTCGGTTGAAGCCGCTCTGAAGCTGGCGAAAGCGTATCAATCGCCGCGCGGTAAATTTACGTTCATTGCCACCAGCGGCGCATTCCACGGCAAATCATTGGGAGCACTGTCCGCCACGGCTAAATCAACCTTCCGCAAACCCTTTATGCCGCTGCTGCCGGGTTTCCGCCATGTGCCGTTTGGCGATATTAACGCGATGCGCACCATGCTCAGCGAGTGTAAAAAGACCGGTGACGACGTCGCAGCCGTGATCCTCGAACCTATCCAGGGTGAAGGGGGCGTGATCCTGCCACCGCAAGGGTATTTGCCCGCCGTGCGTAAACTTTGCGATGAGTTTGGCGCACTGATGATCCTTGATGAAGTGCAGACCGGCATGGGTCGTACCGGCAAAATGTTCGCCTGCGAGCACGAAAACGTGCAGCCCGACATTATGTGTCTGGCCAAAGCGCTGGGCGGCGGCGTGATGCCAATTGGCGCAACCATTGCCACCGAAGAAGTGTTTTCCGTCCTGTTCGACAATCCCTTCTTGCATACCACCACGTTTGGCGGCAACCCGCTCGCTTGTGCGGCTGCGCTAGCCACCATTAACGTCCTGCTGGAGCAAAATTTACCGGCTCAGGCGGAGCAGAAAGGCGATATGTTGCTGGATGGTTTCCGCCAGCTTGCACGGGAGTACCCAGACCTCGTGCATGATGTACGCGGTAAAGGCATGCTGATGGCAATTGAGTTTGTCGATAATGAAATCGGCTACAACTTTGCCAGTGAGATGTTCCGCCAGCGGGTACTGGTTGCCGGCACGCTCAACAATGCAAAGACGATCCGTATCGAACCGCCTTTAACGTTAACGATCGAGCAATGCGATCTGGTATTGCGATCGACGCGCAAAGCCCTGGCAGCATTACGGGTGAGCGTGGAGCAGGTGTAATACAGGTCGGATGGCGCTGCGCATCTCAGGCTTACGGGATCAAATGTAGGTCGGATAAAAGCGTAGCGGCCATCCGGCAATTAGCACAACTTAAACAATCCGCACACCCGCAGGCATAAGGCGTTCTGGCGTCAGCAGCACGCTTTCGCTGCCATCGTCCGTCTCAGCGCACAGCAACATGCATTCTGACGTTTCCCCGCGCATTTTGGCCTTTTGCAGATTACACAGCACCACCACCGTTTTCCCCATCAATTCCTCTTCGCTGTAATAAGGCACCAGGCTGGTCACGGTTTGCAGCGTACGCTCTCCCACATCCACCTGCACGATATACAGCTTATCAGCATTGTCATGGCGCTTTACCTGTGCGATTTTTCCAACACGTATTTCCATTCGGGCAAAATCAGCAAATGCGACGGTATCCATTGTGTTCTCCTTTGGTAAAATTTTACTAAATACTAGCAAAATATTTTCTTGGCATGGTTCTCAAAAGCGGGAAAATGACGTAGTCATCACACTCTGAAAGCCCAGTTTTACCCCAGGCATGTCAATTAAACGTACTTTTTTTACTGAAAACAGATGAATAGATAAGCACTTCATTTACAATGCGCAGGTAACTCAGGGAAAAGGCAAACATGGCAACACTTAAAGACATCGCAATCGAAGCTGGCGTGTCCCTGGCGACAGTGTCCCGGGTTTTAAACGATGACCCCACGCTGAATGTAAAAGAAGAGACCAAGCATCGCATTCTGGAGATCGCGGAAAAACTGGAGTACAAAACCAGCAGTGCTCGTAAAAACCAGACCAGCGCGCTCGGCCCCCAGCATATTCTGGCGCTCTACAGCTACCAGCAGGATTTGGAAATCAACGATCCTTACTATCTCGCGATCCGTCACGGAATAGAAACCCAGTGTGAGAAGCTGGGGATCGAACTGACCAACTGCTATGAGCACAGTGGGCTACCGGAGAGCAAAAACATTACCGGCATTCTTATTGTCGGCAAGCCTTCTTCGGCTTTGCGTAATGCAGCAGCAGCGCTTACCGACAACATCTGCTTTATCGATTTCCATGAACCCGGCAGCGAATATGACGCCGTCGATATCGATTTGGCCCGCATCAGTAAAGAGAGTATCGACTACTTCATCGCCCAGGGCGTCACTCGCATTGGCTTCATCGGCGGTGAAGACGAACCCGGCAAGGCAGATATCCGTGAAGCCGCGTTTGTCGAATACGGTCGTCTGCAGCAGGTCGTTTCTGAACAGGACATCTATCGCGGCGGTTTCTCCAGTTCATCAGGGTATGAACTGGCAAAAAAAATGCTGGCGAAAGCCGACTATCCCGGTGCCCTGTTTGTGGCTTCAGACTCGATTGCTATTGGCGTTCTGCGCGCCATTCACGAGCGTGGCCTGAACATTCCGCAGGACATTTCGCTGATTAGCGTTAATGATATCCCGACAGCGCGCTTCACCTTTCCTCCGCTTTCCACCGTTCGCATCCATTCAGAAATGATGGGCAGTCAGGGCGTCAACCTGCTGTTTGAGAAAGCCCGCGATGGGCGTGCGCTTCCTCTGCTGGTTTTTGTTCCCAGCAAGCTGAAACTGCGCGGCACCACCCGCTAAAATCCCCAGTAAACACGCCCGGTTTCTTCTGATGCCGGGCGCGCATTGTCATGCATTATTTTCTGCGCCCCATTATTTTCGTGATCCAGTTAAAGTAAATCACCTTACTCGCTATATTTTAGTAAAACTTTTACTAAAATCACCATCAATTACACTTACTCACCATTAAAATGAATGGTTCCGATTTTTCTCCACCGGGAGGCCTTATGAATCGCTGGGAAAACATTCAGCTCACCCACGAAAATCGACTGGCGCCACGCGCATATTTTTTCTCTTATGACTCCGTTGCGCAGGCTCGCTCGTTTGCCCGTGAAACCAGCAGCCTCTTTCAGTTGCTAAGCGGTCAGTGGAATTTTCAGTTCTTTGAGCATCCGCTGCAGGTGCCGGAAATCTTTACGTCGCAGTTGATGAATGACTGGGGCAGCATCACCGTCCCAGGCATGTGGCAGATGGAAGGACACGGCAAACTGCAGTATACCGACGAAGGTTTTCCTTTCCCGATTGATGTCCCCTACGTTCCGACCAATAACCCCACCGGAGCCTACCAGCGCATTTTCTCCCTCAGCGAAGGCTGGCAGGGCAAACAAACGCTGATTAAATTTGATGGCGTAGAAACCTACTTCGAAGTTTACGTGAATGGTCAGTACGTCGGTTTCAGCAAAGGCAGCCGCCTGACGGCTGAATTTGATATCAGCGCGGTGGTGAAGACCGGTGACAACCTGCTGTGCGTTCGCGTAATGCAATGGGCTGATTCCACTTACGTTGAAGACCAGGACATGTGGTGGTCGGCGGGAATTTTCCGCGACGTCTATCTGGTAGGCAAACAGGCGACCCATATTCAGGATTTTACCGTTCGCACCGAGTTCGATGATGACTATCGCGACGCCACCCTCACCTGCGACATTGCGCTGGAAAACCTGGCTGCCACGCCAGCGATGGCGTCGCTCGAATACACCTTGTTTGACGGTGAGCAGGCGCTGCATAGCGGCGTGATTAACAATCTGGCAGTGGATCAACACACCCGCACCGCTTTTAATTTCAAGGTTAGCGCGCCGCAGCAGTGGTCAGCGGAATCGCCGTATCTTTATCATCTGGTGATGACGCTGAAAGATGCCAACGGCAATCTCCTTGAGGTCGTGCCACAGCGGGTCGGATTCCGCGATATCAAAGTTCGCGACGGTCTGTTTTACATCAATAACCGCTACGTGATGCTGCATGGCGTTAACCGCCACGACAACGATCATCTAAAAGGCCGTGCGGTTGGCATGGATCGCGTTGAAAAAGATCTGCTGTTAATGAAGCAGCACAACATCAATTCCGTGCGTACCGCCCATTACCCGAACGATCCGCGCTTCTATGAATTGTGCGATATCTACGGTCTGTTCGTGATGGCCGAAACCGACGTTGAATCTCACGGCTTCGCCAATATCGGCGATATCAGCCGGATAACCGACGATCCGCTGTGGGAAAACGTCTACGTTGAGCGCATCGTGCGCCACATCCATGCACAAAAAAACCACCCGTCGATCGTCATCTGGTCGCTCGGCAACGAATCCGGATACGGCTGTAACATCCGCGCCATGTATCACGCCGCGAAAGCGCTGGATGACACGCGTCTGATCCATTACGAAGAAGATCGTGACGCCGAAGTGGTGGATATCATCTCCACCATGTACACCCGTGTGCCGCTGATGAATGAGTTTGGCGAATATCCACATCCTAAGCCGCGCATCATCTGCGAATATGCTCACGCCATGGGCAACGGTCCCGGCGGGCTGACGGAATATCAGAACGTCTTTTATCAGCATGACTGCATTCAGGGACACTATGTCTGGGAGTGGTGCGATCACGGGATTCAGGCCAAAGATGACGACGGCAACGTCTGGTACAAATATGGCGGCGACTACGGCGACTATCCGAACAACTACAACTTCTGCCTTGATGGCCTGATTTATTCCGATCAAACCCCGGGGCCGGGTCTGCAGGAATACAAGCAGGTGATTGCGCCAGTAAAAGTACGCGCACAGGATCTGGCTCGCGGCGAGCTACGGGTAGAAAACAAACTGTGGTTTACCACGCTTGACGACTACACCTTGCATATTGAGGTTCGCGCCGAGGGAGATACGCTTTCTGCTCAGCAGATAAAACTGCGCGACGTCCCTCCTGACAGCGATACCCTGGTGCAATGCACACTGCCGGAGCTGGATGCGCGCGAAGCGTTCCTCAACGTCATCGTGACGAAAGATTCCCGTACGGCATACAGCGAAGCCGGGCACCACATCGCGACTTATCAGTTCCCGCTGAAGGCCAGAACGGCGGCTGCCGTACCGTTTAGCCAGCAAAACGCTACCCCTCTGACGCTGGAAGACAGCCGCCAGAGCTGCACCATACGCGGTTATAACTTCCTTCTGACCTTCTCAAAACTGAACGGTAAGCCCATTAGCTGGACCGTTAACGGTGAGGAGCTGATTACCCGCGAGCCGAAGATTAATTTCTTCAAACCAACCATTGATAACCACAAACAAGAGTTCGAAGGCCTTTGGCAACCAAATCATTTACAGATTATGCAGGAGCATCTGCGCGATTTTGCCATTGAGCAAACCGATGACGCGCTGTTGATAACCAGCCAGACGATTATCGCCCCGCCGGTATTTGATTTCGGTATGCGCTGTACCTACCGCTGGCGGATTGCCGCAGATGGTCAGTTGAACGTGGAGCTTTCCGGCCAGCCTTACGGCGAGTACCGAGACATTATTCCGTGCATCGGCTTCACGATGGGCATCAACGGCGATTTGGGGCAGGTGGCGTATTACGGACGTGGTCCCGGTGAAAACTATGCCGATAGCCAGCAGGCCAACATCATCGATATCTGGCGCAGCAGCGTGGATGAGATGTTCGAAAACTATCCGTTCCCGCAAAACAACGGCAATCGTCAGGACGTGCGCTGGGCAACGCTAACCAACCGCCACGGCAACGGTCTGCTGGTGGTTCCGCAGCACCCTGTCAACCTGAGCGCCTGGCGCTATACGCCAGAAAATATCTTTACCGCACAGCACTGTAATGCGCTGCAGCGCAGCGATGACATCACCCTGAATCTGGACCACCAGGTGCTGGGCTTAGGCTCCAACTCGTGGGGAAGCGAGGTGCTTGATTCCTGGCGCGTCTGGTTCCGTTCGTTCAGCTACGGCTTCACGTTGTTGCCGGTTTCCGGTAGCGAATCTAGCGCTCAAACCGCCGCCAGCCGCGTCTTTGGTGCCGGGTTCTTTTCCACGAATTTGCACAGTGAGAATACAAAATGAGGATCATCGACAACTTAGCGCAGTTCCAACAAATTTACGCATCCGGGAAGAAATGGCAGCGCTGCGTCGAAGCGATTGAAAATATTGATAATATTCAACCAGGCGTCGCCCACTCTATCGGTGATTCCCTGAGCTATCGCGTGGAGACAGACTCCGCGACCGATGCGCTGTTTACCGGTCATCGTCGTTATTTTGAGATCCATTACTACCTGCAAGGACAGCAAAAAATAGAGTATGCCGCCAAAGAGGATCTCCAGGTGGTTGAATATTATCGCGATGAAACCGATCGCGAATATCTGAAAGGCTGTGGAAAAACCGTAGAAGTGCGCGAAGGACAAATGGTTATTTGTGACAACCATGAAGCCTATCGTTTTATTTGTAATAACGCAGTGAAGAAAGTCGTACTCAAAGTCACCATCGAAGATGGTTATTTTCATAATAAATAAAAACACAGGCGGCGCCGACGTTGCGCCGCCAGTACCCTATAATAATCAGGAATCGGAGATGTGCTATGTCTGATACCAAACGTAATACCATCGGCAAGTTCGGCTTACTTTCACTCACCTTTGCCGCGGTTTATAGTTTTAATAACGTTATCAACAATAATATTGAGCTTGGTCTGGCATCCGCACCGATGTTTTTCCTCGCGACGATCTTCTACTTTATTCCGTTCTGCTTAATCATCGCTGAATTTGTTTCGCTGAATAAAAACTCCGAAGCCGGTGTCTATGCATGGGTGAAAAGTTCGCTGGGCGGACGTTGGGCATTTATTACCGCCTACACCTATTGGTTCGTTAACCTGTTCTTTTTTACCTCGCTGTTACCCCGTGTTATCGCCTACGCCTCATATGCTTTTTTAGGCTACGAATACATTCTGACGCCGTTCGCAACCACTGTATTAAGTATGGTGCTGTTTGCCTTCTCCACCTGGGTTTCGACCAACGGCGCAAAAATGTTAGGACCGATTACTTCGGTCACCTCTACATTGATGCTGCTGCTGACCCTGTCCTACATCCTACTGGCGGGTACTGCGCTGGTTGGCGGCGTACAGCCTGCTGACCCTATCACCGTAGACGCAATGATCCCGAATTTTAACTGGGCCTTCCTCGGTATCACCACCTGGATCTTTATGGCGGCAGGCGGTGCGGAGTCGGTGGCAGTGTACGTCAACGACGTCAAGGGCGGGTCCAAATCGTTCGTGAAGGTTATTATTATTGCCGGGATTTTTATTGGCGTGCTCTATTCCATCTCCTCGGTACTGATCAACGTCTTCGTGAGCAGCAAAGAGCTGAAGTTTACCGGTGGTTCGGTACAGGTATTCCACGGCCTGGCGGCATACTTTGGCCTGCCGGAACTGATCGTTAACCGCTTTGTCGGCCTGGTCTCCTTTACCGCGATGTTCGGCTCTCTGCTGATGTGGACCGCAACGCCGGTGAAAATTTTCTTCTCTGAAATTCCGGCGGGTATTTTCGGTAAAAAAACCGTCGAACTGAATGAAAACGGCGTTCCGGCCCGCGCAGCCTGGATTCAGTTCCTGATTGTTATCCCGCTGATGATTATCCCAACGCTCGGCTCCAATACCGTGCAGGATTTAATGAACACTATCATCAACATGACCGCCGCCGCATCGATGCTGCCGCCGCTGTTTATTATGCTGGCTTACCTGAATCTGCGCGCAAAACTGGACCACTTACCGCGCGACTTCCGTATGGGTTCGCAAAAAACCGGCATTATTGTGGTATCGATGCTGATTGTCCTTTTCACCATCGGGTTTATTGCCTCGACCTTCCCGACCGGCGGTAACATCATGACCATTATTTTCTATAACGTCGGGGGGATTGTTATTTTCCTCGGTTTTGCCTGGTGGAAATACAGTAAATACATCAAAGGGCTAACCAAAGAAGAAAAAGCTATTGAGGCGGCTCCCGCGTCAGATATTAATTAAAATATTAATAACGATTAGAGCTGTCTGTTTTCTTGCGCACATGAAATACAATGTGAAATTAAATATACAGACTTGCAGGGCATTTATTGCCCTGCTCTTCTGTTATGTATTTTCATTATTTGCAGCAAAGATTCGTCCACCAGCGGCCGCAACGTGTGAATCGCCCCCCCTGCCAGAAGCGAGTTTACCAGCCCAGGACGCTCTGCGGCATTTATTTAACCCCCAGATGCCGCCACAGTTTGTCCAGCGGCATTGTCGCCAGCGCCACACACTCATCGGCGGCGCCATACCAGACGTGCAGCGTCTCATCGCGGATCAGCGCCCCACAGGTGAACACCACGTTGCCGAAGAAGCCTTCGCGCTCGTAGGGCGCATCTGGCTCCAGCAACGGTACCGGTGATTTCGCCAAAATATGGGTCGGATCGTTGAGATCCAGCAGCAGCGCGCCAAGGCAGTAGCGCTGATCGGCATCCACACCGTGGTAGATCTCCAGCCAGCCGCGATCGGTTTTTAATACCGGCGCGCCGCCGCCTGATTTACAGCAGTCCCAGGCATCGCCGGACCGTCCCAGCAGGTGGCGATGGTTGCCCCAGTGCAGCATATCCGGCGACTCGCAGATCCAGATTTCCGGATGACCGAAGTGACACGGGGCCGGACGGGTCAGGGCGTGATATTTACCGGCGATCTTTTCCGGGAAAAAGCAGACGTCGCGGTTGTCCGGGCAGAGGATCAACCCTTTTTTATCCACCGTGACAAAATCTTTGGTCACCGCCAACGCGGTAGAGATCCCCAGCGACGACACCGCCGAGTAGTTGATGTACGCGGTATCATCGATGCGGGTGATCCGCGCATCTTCGCAGCCGAACTCTTCATATTGCGTATCGGCGATGATAAACGGCTGGCTGTCAATCCGGAAGTTCACCCCGTCGCGACTGCGCGCCAGACGCAGATGCGACATGGAGGTCAGCCACACCCGCGCCGGATCGCTTTTCAGCACGATCACCCGCGGATCGCTGAAATCATAGCGTTCATCGCGACGATCGAAACTTGCGGTGGCCTGTACCCAGCCCGCATCGGTTTTTTCCAACAGCGGTACGACACGCTGCTGCGGGTCGGAATTGATCACGCTTTCCGCCACCCGCAGCAGCAAAACGATCTCCCCGTCACACTCCGTTACGCCAGCATTGAAAACACAATCGACCTTCCTGCCGGGCAGTGAAGGCGTCACGTCCGCCGGGGTAATCAACGGGTTTTTACTGTGCCTGTCCATGTACTCTCCTTTTGATCAAACATTGATTCTTGCCAATCCATTGCGCGTCCTCCCCGTACAGCACTTCAGCCTCAATCTCCTGCCACGGATTGCGAACGGGCGCACCAAAGTTGATGGCGACCCAGACCTGCTCCGCCGCCGTCGAACGGGTAAACCAGACGCATTCGTCAGTGAGGTCGAGCGAGTCCTGCTGTCCCTGATGCAGCGCCGCAACGCGGTGGCGCAGGGCGATCAGCCGTCGGTACTGATGCCAGAACGATGTTTCATCCTGCTGCTGGCGCTCCGCGTTAATCAGGGCGATATCGCCGCCGACGGGCATCCACGGCGCGACGGAGGAAAATCCGCCAAAGGGGGCGTCGCGCCAGGGCAGCGGCGCACGCGAACCATCCCGCGAATGTTCAATAGCCAGCGCCAGTGCCTGCTGTGGGCTGCTGCCTGCGGCAAGGGCGGTGCGGTAATGGGTTTTTCCCTGAATATCAAAAAGCTGCTCTGCCGTTTGCGGACGGTAGTCGGTCACCCCCAGCTCTTCTCCCTGGAAGATAAACGGCACGCCGCTCACCGTTAGCTGAAGCGCCAGCACCGCCAGCGCCCGCCCGGTATCGCGCTCGTTTTCGCCAAAGCGGCTGATCATCCGCGACATATCATGGCTGGAGAAAAACAGCGTCGGTAAACCCGACTGCGCAGCCAGCGTGGTTTTTAACTGGCTGAAAAGACGGGAAACATCAAAGGTTTTCTGGCTGCTGATATTGAAATTAAACACCACGTCCATCAGCTGAGGGCTTTGATAGCGGCTGAGCACGTCAGGGTCTTCGCTGCCGATTTCGCCAATCAGGAAATAGTCACCCTGCGCCCGAACATGGGCACACAGCCGTTGCAGCGTCTCCGGGAGTCGCGGCTGATTGATGTCAAATTCATGGCGCTGCTCGCCGTTCTCTTCCGGGTTATCAGGCCCAATGCCGTCGGTAGTAAGAAAGTTGATGACGTCAAAGCGAAAACCGTCCACCCCCTGCGTAACCCAGAAATCCACCACCCGGTAAATTTCCTGTTCCACCGCGGGGTTGGCCCAGTTGAGATCCACCTGGCCGGGCGCGAATTTATGGTAATAAAATTCGCCGGTGTCAGGCTCCGCGGTCCACGCGCTGCCGGAAAAGAAAGAACGCCAGTTATTCGGCTGGCGGCGAAAAAGGAAATAATCACGATAGCGGCTGTCCGGATTATTCCACGCATCGCAAAACCAGGGATGTTCTGAGGAGACGTGATTGACCACCAGATCGATAATCACCCGAATGCCTCTGGCGTGGCAGCCGTCAACCACCCGGCGAAAATCGTCGAGAGTGCCGAAACGGGCGTCAACGGCGTAGTAATCGCTGATATCGTAGCCGTTATCCACCAGCGGAGAGGGATAAAACGGCGTGATCCACACCGCGCCGATGCCCAGCGCCTGCAAATAATCCAGCCGGGAAATCAGGCCCGGAAAATCGCCCAGCCCGTCGTTATTGCCGTCGCAAAACGAAGGCAGATAAATTTGATAGCAGGTACACGCCTGCCACCACGGTTGCTTTTTCACCGTCACGTTCCTTATTTCAGTGATAACGACATGCCTTCGAGGAAGTACTTTCTGAACAGAATAAACAGGACAACGATTGGCAGCATCTGCACCACCGACCCCGCCAGCACCGGTCCCAGGTAGATGCCATAGGATTTGCTGAAGGTGGCGAGCAGCACCGAAAACGGCATTTTGTCCACTTCGCGCATCACGATCAGCGGCCAGAGGAAGTTGTCCCATGAGCTGGAAAAGGTGAACAGCGCGACAATCGCCAGAATGGATTTATTGAGCGGCATCATCACATGCCGCAGGATCCCCCACAGGCTGGCGTGATCGAGCCTTGCGGCGTACAGGTAATCATTCGGCGTGCCTTTAAAGCTCTGCGAAACCATAAAAATGCCCCAGGCGCTCATCGCATACGGCAGGATCATCGCCCCGTAGCTGTTGATCAGCCCCAGTTCACGCATCAGGACAAACTGTGGAATGATGAACATAAAGACCGGGAAAACCATCTGCACAATCAACAGGTTGCGAAACGCATTTTTGCCGCGAAACTCGGTTTTCGCGACGGCATATCCCACCAGCATTGAGGTCAGCGTGACGCAGACGGTAATGGTGAGCGACACGAACAGCGAGTTAACCAGGGTGCGCAAAAAAGGTTTGTCCGCCCGGTTGCTGTTATCGAACAGAAAAGCGTAATTCTCCAGCGTCAGATGACCGGAAAACAGCCCGGTCGTGTAGATTTGCGCCGTCGGTTTCAACGAGGAGATCACCATCCAGATAAAAGGATAAAGCCAGGTGAGCGCCAGCAAAAACATCACGGCGTGAATGAGCAGCGTTAAGGGAGTCAGTTTCTTCATTCACACAATCTCGATATGTTTTTCGAATACTTTGCGGAAGACCCAGATGGCGAGGAAACTGCATGCCGCAACGATAATCGACATGGTCGCCGCCCAGGTTGGCTTCATTTTCTGGAACGCCACTTCATACATCACTACCATCGGACTGGTGGTGCTGTTGAGCGGTCCACCGCCGGTGATAAGATACGGCTCGGTAAAGATGCTGAACGCCACGGTAATCGCCAGCACCATCACCATCACGATTTGCGCGTTCATCATCGGCAGGGTAATCGCCCAACTTTGCTTAAACTTCCCGGTTTTATCCAACTGCGCCGCGCTGTAAATATCCGCGGGGATCGCCACCATCCCGGAATAGAGAATCAGCCCGTAATAACCGACGAATTTCCAGGTAACAATTAACGCAATGGATAACATGGCGCAGTCAGGGTTGGTAAACCAGGGCACAGAGATGCCGAAACTGGCCTGTAAAAATTGATTGACCGGCCCGTATTCGCTGAACAGTTTTGCAAAGACAATGGAATAGGCCACCCCCGAAGAGATATTCGCCAGTAAAAAGCTCAGGGCAATAAAACTTTTCCCGTACTTAATTTTTCGTAATCCCGCGGCAAACAGCAGCGAGGCAAGAAAGACAATCGGGATATACCACATTAAAAAACGGCACACGTTCCACATCGACTGCCAGAATAACGCGTCATGAAACACGCCAATGATATTCTGTAATCCGCTAAACGTCGGCGTGCCAATAAATTGCCAGTTCGTCACGCTAAGCACGACCAGCCAGCACAGCGGATAAAACCAGAACAGCAACGAATAACCGATCCACGTGGAGGCCAGCAGGCCTCCGGTGCGGGATTCATATCCAGCCATTTTTTCCCCTTATTTCGCCAGCAACGTGTTAATTTCCTGCGCGGATTTATCGAGGGTGGCTGCCGGATCGGCGTGGTTGAAAATGACCTGCTCCAGCATCTGCGTCATGCTGCGCTGAATCTCCGTGGTTTGCGTAGTGGCCGCTGGCGGCAGCGCGACGTCCACGTAAGAAGCGATCGCCTTCTCCAGCGGGTTTTTCTCAAAGTAATTCACAAACAGCGGATTACTCATTAAATCACTGCGTGCTGGCGGCATACCGGTCAGCTCCAGCCAGCTCCGGTCGTGCTCGGCGTTGTTAAAGACCCACTGAATAAACGCCCACGCCTGCGCTTTGCGCTTGCTGGAACTGAAGATCACCACCCCTTTGCTGTCGCCGAACGTATACGGGTGCGCGTCGCCTTTCTCGGTGAGCATCGGCCCAATTTTCAGCGTTTTGAGGATCTCCGGATACTGCTTGTGATAGCGAGCGATATCCCACGGACCGCGCGCGGATGCCAGCACCTGTCCGGTCGCTAACGGATCGTCGGCGGCGGTGAAGTCGTAGCTGCTCCACTTGCTGTTAAAGACTTTCCCCATAAAGGTCAGTACCGCCTGTCCGGCAGGATCGGCAAACGTCGCCTGATGACCCGCGAGGTAAGGTTTACCGCCGTTTTGCGCATAATAAAGCGGAATAAAATCGAACCAGCGTTCCCACCAGTTTTTCCCGGCAGTCATCTGGATAACATAGCCGTTATTATCCGCCGCCCGGCGCTCTGCCAGCTGATAAAGCTCATCATAACGGGTCGGAACATGGTCAAAACCATACTGCTTGAGTAAATCGCCCCGCCACCACCAGACGATAGGATTAATATAGATTGGCAGAACGTGTTGCTCGCCGTTTAATTGCCAGGCAGGAATAATTTTGCCCATCTGTCGGTTATTAACGAGTTCATTAAAACCACTCATTTTAGACAGGTCTTCAAGCTGACCAATTTCCACCAACTGGCTGGCAAAACCGATAAAGATATTACTGGAAATATCGGGTTCCGTGCCGGAAGCCAGCGCGTTCATTATTGCCTCTTCAGAACTGCTGGCGGCAGGAATGGGCGTAAATTCGACCGGGGTATGCGCCGGGTCTTTATTCCATTCTTTAACCATAGTATTCCAGAAGGCTTCTTCATTTTCGTTTGGTGCCACCCACATTTTAATTGGCGTTTTTGCTGTCTCTGCGGATTTTTTATCATCCGGACCGCAGCCAGAAATACAAAATGCGAATAGTACACAGGCTGTTAATTTAGCTAATTTTACAACTCTCACGATAACTCTCCATTTACTTTCAATAAGTATTGATTTACCGCTACCCTGCTATTGAATGGAGCGTAAATTAACACCCCCTTTTTATGTTTAACGTTAAACAAATCACAAAACGATTTTTGTTTAACGTTAAACTTTGCATCAACGTTCAACGCAATGGACGATAGAAATAAATAATTCACGCCAATATATAAACCCAACAAATATATTAAACATGAAAATAAACGTTAATGATAATAAAGATAAGAAACGTATTACGATAAAATCATTGGCCAAGATTATGGGTATTTCCCATACCACGGTGTCGAACGCATGGAATAATCCGGAAAAATTATCTCCGGAGCTGCGCCAGCGAATTTTGCAATATGCCAGCGAGCTTGGCTTTCAGGGACCGGACAAGCTGGCGCGCGCGCTGCGTACCGGTAAATCTGACACCATCGGCGTGATATTCAACGACTCTATGAGTTACGTGTTTATCGATCCCCACGACATTGCGCTGATGCGGGGGATCGCCGTCCAGTGTGAAGAACAAAACGTCAATCTGGTCTTGATCCCTTTGCGTAAGCGGCAACAGACGCCGCTCAACACCCTGGTTGATGGCTATATTCTCAACGCCACGCATAACAATGCGGCCATGATCCAGCACGCGCTGGCTCATGGGCGTCCGGTGGTCACGCTCGATTTTCAGTTTCCCGACCACAGCAGCGTCTCCATCGATAACGCCTGCGCCATGCGCGATATTGCCCGTTATCTGGCCGATAAAGGTCATCGACATTTCGGCATCATCGCCTTTCCGTCACAGCCCTCCGCGCAGGGAATGTGCGATCTGACCGTCCCCGTCACCGGCGACAACCTGCTGATGCTCTCCCGCGTGAATGCCTGCCGGGAGGTTTTCCAGCAGCGCGGCTTCGCCCTTGATACGTGCTGGCTGTATCAAACCCGACACGATGAAGAACACGGCGAACAGGCGGCCAAAGCGTTACTGGAAACCCATCCGGAGATCACTGCGCTTATCTGCCTTTCCGATCGCTTCGCCGTCGGCGCGATCCACTACTGCCAACGGCAGCAGCTGGCGGTTCCGCAGCGGGTTGCCGTTACCGGTTTCGATAATCTCGCCGTTGAGGTGGCAGGAATACGCCTGACCACCATCGCGCAAGATGCGGAAAAGAAAGGGGAAATGGCCGTCAAATTGCTGCTCACCAGAGGACCGGTGACCCACTATGAATTGCCTTACCAGCTCATCATTCGGGAGTCAGCCTGACTCATTAATTACAGAAGAGTAGATTATGGATGAACTAACCTGTTTTAAAGCCTACGACATTCGCGGTGAGGTTGGCGTCAACCTGACGCCGGATATCGCCTTTCGCATCGGTCGCGCTTACGCCGCCTGGCGCCATCCGCGCCGGGTAGTGATCGGCGCAGACATTCGCCTTAGCTCGGAATCGTTAAAATCCGCCGTGACCGACGGGCTGATTTCCAGCGGCGTGGATGTTATCGACCTTGGTCTGTCAGGCACCGAAGAGATCTACTTCGCCACCCGGGAACTGCGTGCCGACGGCGGCATTCAGATAACCGCCAGCCATAATCCGGCGCAGTACAATGGTATGAAGCTGGTGCGCGAAGAGGCGCGTCCGATCAGTAACGACAACGGCCTGCTGGAGATAAAAGCGCTGGCGGAGCGCAACGACTTTGCACCGATCGTCCATCGTGGCAGCCTCATCCCTTATGATAATCGCCCCGCCTGGATTGCCTGCCTGCTGCGCTTCCTTCAGCATCCGCCGACTCGCCCGCTACGTATTGTGACCAACGCCGGACATGGCACCGTCGGGCCTGCGCTTGACGCGATCGCCGACGGACTAGCCCGTGCGGGCGTTCAGATTGAGTTTATTCGACTGCACCATCAGCCGGACGGTCATTTCCCGGCAGGCGTGCCCAATCCGATGCTGACGGAAAACCGCCTCATCACCCAGCAGGCGGTTATCGAGAATCAGGCTGATTTCGGCATCGCCTGGGATGGCGATTTCGATCGCTGCTTCTTCTTTGATGAGTGTGGCCGCTTTATTGAGAGCTACTACCTGGTTGGCCTGTTCGCCGAGCACTTCCTGCAACGCTCCGCAGGCAGTCACATCATTCTGGACCCGCGCCTGACGTGGAATACGCTGGACGTTGTAACTCGCTGCGGCGGAATCCCGGTCATCAGCAAAACCGGGCATGCCTTTATCAAAGCACGGATGCGCGAAGAGGACGCGGTCTACGGCGGAGAAATGAGCGGCCACCACTACTTCCGCGATTTTGGCTATTGCGACAGCGGGATGATCCCACTGGTATTGCTGCTGCAAATTATCGGCAGCGACAGCCGTCCGCTGTCGGCGTATATCGAACACGCCCAGGTGCGCTTTCCGGTTTCCGGCGAAATCAATCTGACGGTGGCCGATCCGCAATCTGTCATGCAATCCATCGCCGCTCACTATCTGCAAGCCGGCGGCCTGCGTGACGATTGCGATGGGTTGAGCATCGACTTCGTTGACTGGCGCTTCAACTTACGCGCGTCCAACACCGAGCCGCTACTGCGCCTGAACGTGGAAACCCGCGCGGATACGGCACTGCTGGCGCGCAAAACCGATGAACTTTTAACGCTGATTGCAGCCTGGGATTCTGACAAGGAGAGGTTATGACCGCGCTAAGCCTGAGCAATATTCATAAAGCATGGGGCAAGAACACCATCATTGAAAATCTGTCGCTGGAGATCGCCTCCGGGGAGTTCATTGTGCTGGTTGGCCCTTCCGGATGCGGGAAATCCACGCTGCTGCGGATCATCGCCGGACTGGAAATCCCCGACGGCGGTAAACTGGTGATGGGGGGAAAAGAGGTCACCAGGCTTGCGGCGGGCAAACGCAACCTGTCGATGGTGTTTCAGTCCTACGCCCTCTACCCGCATATGACCGTCAGGGAAAATCTGTCATTCGGTTTACGTAATATCAATACGCCCGCCGCCGAGATTGATAAGCGGGTCGCTCACGCCGCCAGCATGCTGAAGCTGGAAGAAATGCTGGACAGGCTGCCGCAGAATCTGTCCGGCGGGCAGCGCCAACGTGTGGCGATCGGGCGTTCTATTGTCCAGCAACCGGAACTGTTTCTGTTTGATGAACCGCTGTCTAACCTGGATGCCGCGTTGCGGGTCGGGATGCGCCAGGAGATCCAGCAGCTGCATAACACCCTGAAAAACACCATGATCTATGTAACGCACGATCAGGTGGAGGCGATGACGCTGGCCGATCGCATCGTGGTGCTTTACAAGGGAAAAATTGAGCAGGTGGGCACGCCGCTGGAGCTGTATAACACCCCGGCAAACCTGTTTGTCGCTGAGTTTATCGGCACGCCGAAAATCAATGTTCTGCCAGCGGTATGGCGTGAAGGCGCGCTGCATATCGCCGATAACCTCGTCTTCCGCCTCACCCGTCAGCCCGTAGGCGTTAGCGACGGGGACAAACTGTTTGTCGCCATCCGCCCGGAGCATATGCAGTACCAGCAGACCGGGGATTTCACATTGCAAGGTCGTACCCGGCTGTGTGAATTACAGGGCGACTCCACGCTGGTGTGGTTGGATCTGGCCGGCCACCCCGTGTGCCTGAAGTCTTTTCAACAGCTTAGCTTCATGCCGGATACACCGCTTACGCTCACCGTACAAGAGTCGCACCTGCACCTCTTTGACGGTCTGGGTAAACGACTGGCGTTCTGACCCACTTGCCCTTGCGTCCGCAGGGGCATTTTTTGAATCCCATCACAATCACGGCATTCCCCTTTTCCCTTTTACGCGGCGACGGCTAAATTATTAACTCATCCGACCACATAACAATAATTTTACATACTGGACACCTTTATGAGCTATCCGTCGCTGTTCGCCCCGCTCGATTTAGGCTTCACCACGCTTAAAAACCGCGTGCTGATGGGTTCAATGCATACCGGGCTGGAGGAGTATCCCGACGGTGCAGAACGGCTGGCCGCGTTCTACGCCGAACGCGCCCGTCACGGCGTAGCGTTAATTGCGAGCGGAGGTATTGCGCCTGCGCTTTCCGGCGTGGGGATGGAAGGCGGCGCGATGCTGAACGACACCAGCCAGCTTGCACATCATCGCGTCATTACCGACGCCGTGCATGACGAAGGCGGCAAAATCGCCCTGCAAATCCTGCATACCGGGCGTTACAGCTACCAGCCGCATCTGGTGGCACCTTCTGCCATTCAGGCGCCAATCAACCGCTTTACGCCGCATGAGCTGACGCACGATGAGGTGCTGCAGTTGATTGAAGATTTCGCCCACTGCGCTCAACTGGCGCGGGAAGCGGGCTATGATGGCGTCGAAGTGATGGGCTCGGAAGGCTATCTCATCAACGAATTCCTGACTCTGCGCACCAATCAGCGCAATGACGAGTGGGGTGGCGAGTATGCCAACCGCATGCGTTTTGCCGTGGAAGTGGTGCGCGCGGTACGCCAGCGTGCCGGTAATGACTTTATTATTATCTTCCGCCTGTCGATGCTCGATCTGGTGGAAAACGGCGGAACCTTCGACGAAACCGTCCAACTGGCGCAGGCGATAGAAGCCGCAGGGGCGACCATTATTAACACCGGTATTGGCTGGCATGAGGCGCGTATTCCCACTATCGCCACCCCGGTGCCGCGCGGTGCGTTTAGTTGGGTGACACGTAAGCTGAAAGGGCATGTGACGATCCCACTGGTCACCACCAACCGCATTAACGATCCCCAAGTCGCCGATGACATTCTGGCCCGTGGCGATGCCGATATGGTGTCGATGGCCCGTCCGTTCCTCGCCGATGCCGAACTGCTGTCAAAAGCGCAAACCGGACGAGCGGATGAGATCAATACCTGTATCGGCTGTAACCAGGCCTGCCTGGATCAGATCTTCGTCGGCAAAGTCACCTCTTGCCTGGTGAATCCGCGCGCCTGCCATGAGACCAAAATGCCGATCGTTGCCGCCACTGTGCCGAAAAATCTGGCGGTTGTCGGAGCAGGTCCTGCAGGCCTCGCCTTCGCCATTAATGCCGCCGCACGCGGTCATCACGTGACATTATTTGACGCGCATAGCGAGATTGGCGGGCAGTTTAATATCGCTAAGCAGATCCCCGGCAAAGAAGAATTTTATGAAACCCTGCGCTACTACCGCCGGATGATCGATGTGACTGGCGTATCGCTGAAGCTGAATCACTTTGTCAGCGCACGCGATCTGTACCCCTTCGATGAAGTGATCCTCGCCAGCGGGATCGAACCACGCATGCCACCGATCGAGGGGATCGCGCATCCTAAAGTGCTGAGCTATCTCGACGTCCTGCGCGATAAAATGCCAGTGGGCAAACGCGTGGCGATCGTTGGCTGTGGCGGGATCGGTTTTGATACCGCCATGTATTTGAGCCAGCCCGGTGAGCCCACCAGCCAAAACATTGCGGAATTCTGCGTGGAATGGGGGATCGACACCAGCCTGCAACAGCCTGGCGGCTTACGCCTGGAAGGCCCGCACTTATCCCGCAGCCCGCGCCAGATAGTGATGCTGCAACGCAAAGCCAGCAAACCGGGGCAAGGTTTAGGTAAAACGACAGGCTGGATCCATCGCGCCACCCTGCTCTCACGCGGCGTGAAAATGATCCCGGCAGTTAGCTATCAGAAAATTGATGATGATGGGTTGCACGTCGTGTTGAACGGCGAACCGTTGATCTTTAACGTGGATAACGTGGTGATTTGCGCCGGACAAGAGCCGCGCCGTGAACTGGTTGATCCACTCCACGCGGCAGGTAAAACGGTGCATCTGATCGGCGGCTGCGATGTGGCGATGGAGCTGGATGCCCGACGCGCTATTGCCCAAGGGACGATGCTGGCGCTGGAAATTTAACAGTATGTATTTCGTAGGCCGGATAAGGCGGTCACGCCGCCATCCGGCACACACGATTAGCGGCGGCGACCGGTTTTGACCGCTTTTAGCACCACGAATTTATTATTGGTGGCGATGGTCACGCAGTTGCCGAAAATCTTTTTCAGCTTGTGGAAGTAGTCAAGGTGACGGTTAGCCACAATGTACAGCTCACCGTTGATTTTCAGGCAGCGGCGAGCGTGGTGGAACATCTCCCAGGCAATGTTATCCGTCAGCGCGTGCTTCTGGTGGAACGGTGGGTTACACAGCACGGCGTTAAAGCGGAACGGTTCGACGCCCGACAGCGCGTTGTTGATCATAAACTCACAGCGATCCAGCGCTTCAGGCATGTTACTTTCCACGTTCAAGCGGCTTGAAGCCACCGCCATCGGCGATTCATCAACAAATACCACGCTGGCTTCCGGGTTCTTCGCCAGCAGCGTCATACCGATGACGCCGTTACCACAGCCGAGGTCAACAATCTCCCCTTCGAGGTTTTCCGGCAGATGCTCGATAAAAAAGCGCGCGCCGATATCCAGTCCGGTACGGGAGAAGACGTTGGCGTGGTTATGAATAGTCCATTCGGTACCTTCCAGCTTCCAGCTTAGCGTTTGCGAGGCAGCGGCCAGCTCAGGTTTGCTGAACGTACAGTTGATTAAACGGGCTTTTTTCCACGCCAGCGTGGTGGTGGTTGGACCCAATACTTTTTCAAACAGCTCCAGCGTCGAGGTATGCACATCACGCGCTTTTGCCCCGGCGATGATACGCGTTTGCGGCGTCACCACTTCGCGCAGCGCGCGCAGTTGCTGCTCCAGCAGTGCCATGGTTTTTGGCAGCTTAATCAGCACCACGCCCGGCGCCTGCGGGTAGTCAGCCGTACTGTCGAGGAACTTGACGCTCGACTCGGCAATATCGTTGTGACGCAGGTTCTCGCGTGTGGCAAGCTCGCTGAGATAAGAATCGCCGATGCTGTACGGCGAATGTTGCGCCAGCGCACAGCCCAGCGCGCCAAAGGTATCATTCAGGATTAGCACCGGGCCGCTAATCTCGGTATCGTCCAGCTGTTGCAGCAGATATTCATCTGCCGCTTCCCACGCCAGCAGCGGGTTAACGTCATCCGTTTCCGGGAAACGTTTAAGTGACAGCGAACGGAAACCGTTGTCTATGTGGCTCATCGGCCCTCCTGAATGGTAAAATTTCGGCTTATCCCTGAAAAGGGTGCGTGAGTATACACTTTTTATGATTGGCATGGGCAAAGATGAACCAACTAACTTATCTCCAGGGCTACCCGGAACATTTGCTTTCTCAGGTGAGAACGCTGATTGCTGAACAGCGTCTGGGCGCAGTGCTGGAGAAGCGCTATCCGGGGACGCATGATTTCGCGACCGACAAAGCGCTCTGGCAATATACTCAGGACCTGAAAAATCAGTTCCTGCGTAATGCCCCGCCGCTGAATAAAGTCATGTATGACAGCAAGATACACGTTCTGAAGAATGCGCTGGGGCTGCATACCGCCGTATCTCGCGTGCAGGGCGGTAAGCTAAAAGCCAAAGCGGAGATCCGCGTTGCCACCGTGTTTCGCAATGCCCCTGAACCTTTTTTACGCATGATCGTCGTTCATGAACTGGCGCATCTGAAAGAAAAAGAGCACGACAAAGCGTTTTACCAGCTGTGCTGTCATATGGAGCCTCAGTATCATCAACTGGAGTTCGATACCCGCCTGTGGTTAACGCAACAATCGTTAAAGCAAACTGCGTAGTTGCGCACTGGCTTTGTCTTCAGGGCATGCTAAATTGACGAAAGGATCCCTTTTCGCAGCCTGAAGGCCATTATGATACGTTTCGCAGTAATTGGCACAAACTGGATCACCCGCCAGTTTGTCGATGCCGCCCATGAAACCGGCAAATATAAGTTGACCGCGGTCTATTCCCGTAGCCTCGAGCAGGCGCAGACCTTCGCCAACGATTACCCCGTCGAGCATCTGTTTACCTCACTGGAAGCGATGGCGCAAAGCGAGGCGATCGACGCCGTCTACATCGCCAGTCCAAACTCCCTGCACTTCCCGCAGACCGAGCTGTTTTTGCGGCACAAAAAGCATGTTATTTGCGAAAAGCCGCTGGCCTCAAACCTGGCGCAAGCCGAAGCCGCTATCGCCTGCGCGCGCGAAAATCAGGTCGTGCTGTTTGAAGCGTTTAAGACCGCCAGCTTGCCTAACTTCCTGCTGTTGCAGCAATCTCTACCCAAAGTCGGAAGAATCAGGAAAGCGTTTATTAATTACTGCCAGTACTCCTCGCGTTACCAGCGCTATCTGGACGGTGAAAATCCGAACACGTTTAATCCGGCGTTCTCAAATGGCTCGATCATGGATATCGGTTTTTACTGCCTGGCCTCAGCGGTTGCGCTGTGGGGTGAACCGCAAAGCGTTCAGGCCAGCGCCAGTCTGCTGGAAAGCGGCGTAGATGCCCACGGCGTGGTGGTGATGAATTACGGTGATTTCAGCGTCACACTCCAGCACTCAAAAGTAAGCGACTCGGTGTTAGCCAGTGAAATTCAGGGTGAGCAGGGATCGCTGGTGATCGAGCATATTTCCGAGTGTCAGAAAGTGTGCTTCGTTCCTCGCGGGGGGAAAACCCAGGATCTGACGACGCCTCAGCACATCAATACTATGCTGTATGAGGCAGAGGCTTTTGCTCATTTGGTTGAATCCGGCGAAGTGGATCACCCCGCACTGGCCGTCAGCCGTATCACCGCCAAACTGCAAACAGAGATTCGCCGCCAGACCGGCGTGATTTTCCCGGCAGACGAAGCGGTAATATCGCTGACTGCGTAAAAGTATGTAAAACGAATGTTGCAGGCCATTGACTGAATGCATGGCCTGTAATATTTTGTAACCCGCAAAGGGGAGTAACTTCGTTGTCGGTTGATCGTCATTACGATGTGTGAAAAACCACATCCGGTCGCCGGGCGATAACAAAGGAATACGCCATCGTATTCCTTTGTTGTTGTAAGTGAGACCTTGCCGAATGGCAAGGTCTATGCATAAAAAGCAGCGGCTAACGTCATTCGGCGTTGGCCGTTTTTTTTATGCATGGGGAAATACAATGAATACTGTCGGCACACCGTTGTTATGGGGTGGCTTCGCTGTCGTGGTGGTAATTATGCTGGCCATCGACCTGCTGTTGCAGGGTCGTCGTGGCGCGCATACGATGTCGATGAAGCAGGCTGCGGCCTGGTCAATCGTTTGGGTAACGCTGTCGTTACTGTTTAACGCCGTCTTCTGGTGGTACCTGGCACAAACCCAGGGCCGCGCCGTTGCCGACCCACAGGCGCTGGCGTTCCTTACCGGCTATTTGATCGAAAAATCGCTGGCAGTAGATAACGTCTTTGTCTGGTTGATGCTGTTCAGCTACTTCTCCGTACCGCCTGCGTTGCAGCGTCGGGTATTGGTGTATGGCGTGCTGGGAGCCATTGTTCTGCGTACGATCATGATCTTCGCCGGCAGTTGGCTTATCACCCAATTTGAGTGGCTGTTGTACGTGTTCGGTGCATTCCTGCTGTTTACCGGCGTAAAAATGGCGCTGGCGAAAGAAGATGCTTCCGGTATTGGCGACAGACCGTTAGTACGCTGGCTGCGCGGTCATTTGCGCATGACCGATACCATCGAAGATGAAAAATTCTTCGTGCGTAAAAACGGCCTGCTGTTTGTTACGCCGCTGATGCTGGTGTTGATTCTGGTTGAGCTGAGCGACGTCATTTTCGCCGTCGACAGTATTCCGGCAATCTTTGCCGTCACTACCGACCCGTTCATCGTGCTGACCTCAAACCTGTTTGCTATTTTGGGTCTGCGCGCAATGTACTTCCTGCTGGCGGGCGTGGCGGAGCGTTTCTCCATGCTGAAGTACGGTTTGTCGGTCATTCTGGTGTTTATCGGTATTAAGATGCTGATCGTCGATTTCTACCATATCCCGATCGCTATCTCGTTAGGCGTGGTATTTGGCATTCTGTTTGTGACGCTGATTGTGAACGCCTGGGTCAACCACCAGCACGATAAAAAGCAGCAAATACAGTAAGTTTCATCTGCTAGCTGAAAAGCCCGACAGCACACTGCGTGCGTCGGGCTTTTTGTTTATCATGTCAAAATAATGTTAACTCAAAGTTATAAAATATGATCTCAACGCGAAATCCAGGATATTTCGCTTCCAGAACCCTGTTCTTTCCTTATACTCAGCCATGCAAACATTTGCCTCATCCTGAAAGATGCGTCTACAGAACGCACAAAGGCAGGGCAACAACACAATGAAAGGATTACTACATGACTACGCAACGTTCATCGGGGCTATTCTCGCGCTTGGCGCAAGGGAGCCTGGTTAAACAAATTTTGATCGGTTTGGTTCTGGGGATTTTACTGGCACTGGTGTCAAAACCTGCGGCAGAAGCCGTTGGTTTACTGGGTACTCTGTTCGTCGGCGCGTTAAAAGCCGTCGCACCAATTCTGGTTCTGATGCTGGTAATGGCTTCTATCGCCAACCACCAGCACGGGCAAAAAACCAATATCCGCCCAATCCTGTTCCTCTACCTGCTCGGAACATTTTCCGCAGCGTTAGCGGCCGTTGTCTTCAGCTTCGCCTTCCCATCGACACTGCATCTTTCCAGCAGCGCCAGCGATATCGTACCGCCGTCCGGCATTATCGAAGTGATGCGTGGCCTGCTAATGAGCATGGTTTCTAACCCAATTGATGCACTGCTTAACGCCAACTACATCGGCATCCTGGTTTGGGCCGTCGGTCTGGGCTTTGCGCTGCGTCACGGTAATGAAACGACCAAAAATCTGGTCAACGATATGTCCAACGCAGTCACCTTTATGGTGAAGCTGGTGATTCGTTTCGCGCCGATCGGTATCTTCGGCCTGGTCTCCTCCACGCTGGCAACCACCGGTTTCGCCACGCTTTGGGGCTACGCACATCTGCTGACCGTGCTGGTAGGCTGTATGCTGCTGGTAGCGTTGGTGGTCAACCCGCTGCTGGTATTCTGGAAAATTCGCCGCAACCCATATCCGTTAGTGCTGGCCTGTCTGCGTGAAAGCGGCGTATACGCCTTCTTTACCCGCAGCTCCGCGGCAAACATTCCGGTGAATATGGCGCTGTGTGAGAAGCTGAACCTGGATCGTGATACCTATTCGGTGTCTATCCCGCTGGGAGCTACCATCAATATGGCTGGCGCGGCGATCACCATTACCGTGTTGACGCTGGCGGCGGTAAATACGTTGGGTATTCCGGTCGATTTACCGACGGCGCTGTTACTGAGCGTGGTGGCTTCGCTGTGCGCCTGCGGCGCATCGGGCGTGGCGGGCGGTTCTCTGCTGCTGATCCCACTGGCATGTAATATGTTCGGTATCCCGAATGACATCGCCATGCAGGTCGTTGCCGTTGGCTTTATCATCGGCGTATTGCAGGATTCCTGTGAAACGGCGCTGAACTCTTCTACAGACGTCCTGTTTACCGCTGCGGCCTGCCAGGCTGAAGACGAACGTCTGGCAAATAACGCCCTGCGCGGCTAATCTCTGCCCCTCCGTCACCGGACGGAGGGGTTCTCTTCTTGTACGCTTTTTTCAATTTTGAATGGATCAATTCCGCGTTTTTGCATCCGCCGGAAGCGAATAATGTTCAGGCCGTTCATCACCAGAAAACTACCTTCGATCATCGTCCCACCAATCGATCCCAACCAGAAATTATGGATAACCCAACAGGCGGTTGCGCACCACATTACGCAGCGCACGGTCAGCCCCTGGCAGCGAAACAGCGCCCAGGTGCTGGCCAGCGTGCCAATAATCGGCAACAGCTCCATCGCATGCTGTAATTTCGCCAGCCCGAGAACCAGGGTGAGGATAATAAAAACGGTCATTACCCATAGTTTGCGGGTATGCATCGAGACGAGTGTGCGGATGGTGTTTAGCTCTGCACTCATTCCCGCAGGCCAGGCGCCCATCAGAAAAAAATGCACGCCAATGGTGGCGCTGTAGACGGCAAGTTGCAGCCGGAAACGGCGCTCATCTCGATTGAAAAAGGTGGTAATGCCGATCATAAAGGCGATGACACCTACGCCCTGGGCCAGCCAATACGCGGTCATGGGAGATCCTTGTGAGGAAACGCAAAAACAAACGGCGCTCCATATTATGAAACGCCGTTTTTAAAATCCACTCCATTTCGATTACCCAAAAGATTTCGTGCTACCGCAAGGCGGTAAGTTCAGACATCCCCGGGAGCTTACTGGAGTAAGTGACCGGGGTGAATGGACGCAGCCAACGCGGCTGTCACGCGAAAGATGAAGGGTAATTACAATGTTACGCCGCTTTTGAAAATAGCCAGTTCCCGGAAATCGTTGCGCTCGTTGCAGGTTTGCTTGCCATTGGCGAACTCAACGATCGTGTCGACAAACTCGCTCAGCAGCTGAGGCATCGCTTTACCGTGGATCAGCTGTCCGGCGTCAAAATCGATCCAGTGTTTTTTCTTGGCCGCCAGCTCGCTGTTGGTCGCAATTTTCACCGTCGGCACAAAACCGCCGTACGGCGTACCGCGGCCGGTGCTGAACAGCACCATATGACAGCCCGCGCCCGCGAGGGCACTGGTAGCAACCGCATCGTTACCCGGCGCGCTCAGTAAGTTCAGGCCGTGTGTCTTCAGGCGTTCGCCGTAGCGCAGTACGTCCACCACCTGGCTGGAGCCCGCTTTTTGCGTGCAGCCCAGAGATTTATCTTCCAGCGTGGTGATCCCGCCCGCTTTGTTGCCCGGCGATGGATTCTCGTAAATCGGCTGGTCGTGAGCAATGAAGTACTGCTTAAAGTCATTGACCATGGTCACCAGCTTGCCGAAGGTTTCTTCGTCACGGCAGTGGTCCATCAGCAGCTGCTCGGCACCGAACATTTCCGGTACTTCAGTCAGCACGGTGGTGCCGCCGTTGGCAATCACGTAGTCGGAAAAACGCCCCAGCATCGGGTTGGCGGTAATACCGGACAGGCCGTCAGAGCCGCCGCATTCCAGACCAAACTTCAGCTCGCCCAGCTTACCCGGCTCACGCTTATCGTTACGCATCACGTTGTACAACTGATGGAGATGTTCAATCCCCGCTTCCACTTCGTCTTCCTGATGTTGGCAGACCATAAAGTGAACACGCTCAGGATCGTACTCGCCTAAAGTTTCGCGGAAGGCATCAACCTGGTTGTTTTCACAGCCCAGGCCGACCACCAGCACCGCACCCGCATTCGGGTGGCGCACCATATTTTGCAGCATGGTACGGGTGTTGATGTGGTCGTCACCCAATTGCGAACAGCCGTAGGTGTGACTGAAAAGATGCACGCCGTCGATACCCTCGGCGTCGTTGGTCTCTTTCAGAAAGCGGGTCTGCATCTGACGCGCCATGGCGTTGACGCAGCCGACCGTCGGCAGGATCCACAGTTCGTTGCGTACGCCGACCTCGCCGTTAGCACGACGGTAGATCTGTACATCGCGATCGGCGGGTTGAACAAGCTCTGCCTGAAAATCAGGGTGGTAGCTATACGTGTCCAGGTCGCTCAGATTCGTGCGCGTGTTGTGAGCATGAATATGCTCACCCGCCGCCACGTCCACCAATGTATGACCGATTGGCAAACCGTATTTAATGACGTTTTCGCCTTGCGCAATATCGCATAAAGCGAATTTATGGCCACGAGAAACCGCTTGGCGCAGGATTACCGCTTGCCCATCAACGGTGACTTCGGTTCCTTCAGCCAAATCAGCGAGCGCTACCGCGACGTTATCCAGCGTATGGACTTGATGTATTGCATACCTTCACCCAGGCCTTAGTTCAGTTCAATGGCGAAATAATCACGCGCATTGTTGAAGCAAATATTTCTGACCATTTCACCCAACAGTTGGATATCTGCCGGCGCTTCACCTGCAGCAACCCAACGGCCAATCATCTGGCACAGGATGCGACGGAAGTATTCATGGCGCGTGTATGACAGGAAGCTACGGCTATCGGTCAGCATGCCGACGAAACGGCTCAGCAGACCGAGCTGGGCCAGTTGCGTCATCTGACGTTCCATACCGTCTTTCTGATCGTTGAACCACCAGCCGGAACCGAACTGCATCTTGCCCGGCATACCTTCGCCCTGGAAGTTGCCGATCATGGTGCCCAGCACTTCGTTATCGCGCGGGTTCAGGCAGTAGAGAATGGTTTTCGGCAGCAGGTTCTGTTCGTTCTGCTTGCTCAGTAGTTTGGACAGCTCTTCGGCCATCGGGCGATCGTTGATGGAGTCGAAGCCGACATCTGCGCCCAACAGTTTGAACTGACGCAGGTTGTTATTACGCAGCGCGCCGATGTGGTACTGCTGTACCCATTCACGACGCGCGTATTCCGCACCGAGGAACACCAGCACCGCGGTTTTAAACTGGGCAACTTCATGCTCGCTCAGCGTTTCACCCGCCAGGCGGCGTGCCAGAATGCTATCCAGTTCAGATTCGTTAGATTCAGCAAACAGCACCACGTCCAGCGCGTGGTCAGAGACTTTACAGCCGTGAGCCGCAAAGTGATCCAGACGTTTGGTCAGCGCAGCTTGCAGGTCGCTGAAGCGGCGGATATCCGTGTCAGACACCTCACCGAGCTTCGCCATATAGTCATTAAAGGTCGCCAGCTCAATGTTAAAGGCTTTATCCGGACGCCAGCTCGGCAGCACTTTCACATCAAAGCTTGCGTCTTTAGCAACGGCCGCGTGATGCTCCAGAGAGTCGATCGGGTCATCGGTGGTACCGACCATTTTCACGTTCATCTGCTGCATGATGCCGCGTGCGGAGAATTTGTCCTGCGCCAGCAGTTCATTGCACTGGTTCCAGATTTCGTCAGCCGTTGCCGGAGACAGCAGCTTACCTGTAATACCAAACGGGCGACGTAATTCGAGGTGGGTCCAATGGTACAGCGGGTTACCGATTGTGTGCGGAACCGTGGCGGCCCAGGCGTCAAACTTCTCGCGATCGGACGCATCGCCAGTACACAGGCGCTCAGCGACGCCGTTAGTACGCATCGCACGCCACTTGTAGTGGTCACCCTTCAGCCAGATGTCATACAGGTTATTAAAACGGTAGTTTTCCGCGATTTGTTGCGGTGGCAAATGGCAGTGGTAGTCGAAGATTGGCTGGTCTTTGGCGTAATCATGATACAGACGGCGAGCAAATTCGGTGTCCAACAGGAAATCTTCAGTCATAAACGGGGTCATTATCGTCTTCCTCTCAGCGAGTGCGTCAGATTGCTTATGTTTTGATGTTGACAAAGTTATCACACCAATTTCCATACACTGAAGATATTTTCGTGAGTTAGATCAACAAATGGCGACAAAAAAATTACTCTCAAAGAGGTAAACCGCGCGCCAAGCCGCACCAGCACTGGCTTTGCTGAATCGAAATAATGACCACACGAAGATTCACACTTTTGTGATGGCACTCACCTTTTAAAGCTGTATGACAAGTTATCTTTTTGCCGTCGCGATACATAAGCCGACGGAATGCAAATTACCGATGTATCACCATCGGATTAACCGGTACGGAAACCGAATTAGCACAAATATTGACATGGCAGAGTTCGGGGAGTACCGGCTTTTTTTCGGTTACCCCCTCGTAAAAGAACATCCTCCTCCCTGAACTGGAAGATGACCGCTCGTTCGCGGACATAACAAAACGATGAGGTTTTACATGCGTAAAATTAAAGGGTTACGTTGGTACATGATCGCACTGGTGACGCTTGGCACCGTGCTGGGTTATCTGACACGTAACACTGTGGCGGCAGCTGCGCCAACTCTGATGGAAGAGTTACACATCTCCACCCAACAGTATTCCTATATCATCGCAGCGTATTCTGCTGCTTACACCGTAATGCAACCCGTTGCCGGCTATGTGCTCGATGTGCTCGGCACAAAAATTGGTTACGCGATGTTCGCCGTTCTGTGGGCCGTCTTCTGTGGCGCGACCGCACTGGCTGGTAGCTGGGGTGGACTGGCGCTGGCGCGAGGTGCAGTCGGTGCCGCTGAAGCTGCGATGATCCCTGCGGGTCTGAAAGCCAGTTCTGAATGGTTCCCGGCAAAAGAACGTTCAATCGCCGTGGGTTACTTTAACGTCGGTTCTTCTATCGGCGCAATGATTGCTCCGCCGCTGGTCGTCTGGGCTATCGTCATGCACAGCTGGCAGATGGCCTTCATTATTTCTGGTGCCCTGAGCTTCATCTGGGCCATGTGCTGGTTGGTATTTTACAAACACCCACGCGACCAGAAAAAACTGTCTGATGAAGAACGTGATTACATTCTGAATGGTCAGGAATCACAGCATAAAAACAGCACCGCCAAGAAAATGTCTCTCGGTCAGATCCTGCGTAACCGCCAGTTCTGGGGCATCGCGCTGCCGCGTTTCCTGGCAGAGCCGGCCTGGGGTACCTTCAACGCCTGGATCCCGCTGTTCATGTTTAAAGTCTACGGCTTTAACCTGAAAGAGATTGCGATGTTTGCCTAGATGCCGATGCTGTTTGCTGACCTGGGTTGTATCGTAGGGGGTTACTTACCGCCGCTGTTCCAGCGCTGGTTCGGCGTTAACCTGATCGTTTCCCGTAAAATGGTCGTCACCATGGGCGCATTGCTGATGATTGGCCCAGGGATGATCGGTCTGTTCACCAGCCCGTACATTGCTATCGCCCTGCTGTGCGTCGGCGGCTTTGCTCACCAGGCGCTGTCCGGTGCGCTGATCACGCTCTCTTCTGACGTATTTGGTCGTAATGAAGTGGCAACCGCGAACGGTCTGACCGGTATGTCCGCCTGGCTTGCAAGTACGCTGTTTGCGCTGGTCGTTGGCGCGCTGGCTGACACCATCGGCTTCAGCCCGCTGTTCGCCGTACTGGCGGTATTCGACCTGCTCGGCGCGTTAGTCATCTGGACGGTATTGCAGAACAAATCGGCCAGCGAGGTAGAGTCAGCTTCGCAAACTGGCGATCCCGCTGCGCAAAGTTAACCAGACACGATTTAACAAGGTTATGTAATGCTAAGCCGCCAGTCATCTGGCGGCTTTTTTATCGCCGCGAGTGGAGCCGTAATCGCAAAAGTGGTATAACAAATAGAGTCTGCCGTATCATGCCTGGAGCGCATATGGAAATCACCGAACCACGACGTTTGTACCAACAACTTGCCGCTGATCTGAAAGAACGCATTGAGCAGGGTGTCTACCTGGTGGGTGACAAACTCCCCGCCGAGCGCTTTATCGCCGATGAAAAAATGTCAGCCGCACCGTGGTTCGTGAAGCGATTATCATGCTCGAGGTTGAGGGCTACGTTGAAGTGCGTAAAGGATCGGGGATCCACGTCATTTCAAACCAACCCAAACACTATGTCGCGCCAGATGAAAGTCTGGAGTTCGCCAGCTACGGTCCGTTTGAGCTGCTCCAGGCTCGCCAGCTCATAGAAAGCAACATTGCCGAGTTTGCCGCCACCCAGGTGACCAAACAGGACATCATGAAACTGATGGAAATTCAGGAGAAGTCGCGTAACGAAAAAAGCTTTCGTGACTCCGAGTGGGATCTCCTGTTCCATGTGCAGGTCGCGCTGGCAACACAGAACTCTGCCCTGGCCGCGATTGTTGAAAAAATGTGGACTCAGCGTATTCACAACCCCTACTGGAAGAAGCTGCACGACCACATCGACCTGCGTACGGTAGATAACTGGTGCGACGACCATGACCAGATCCTGCGGGCGCTGATTCGCAAAGATCCACACGCCGCCAAACTGGCGATGTGGCAGCATCTTGAGAACACAAAGCAGATGCTGTTTAACGAAACCAGCGATGATTTTGAATTCAACGCAGACCGTTATCTTTTTACCGATAATCCCGTCATTCATCTCGATACGGCAGCTAACGGCGCAAAATAAACAATCTTAACGATGCAGGCGCGACAAAGCGCCTGTTTCTGACGCTTGGTAAGCATTAGGTATAAAGTGTCAGCCTGTGTAAATCCTCTCGCCTCCCTCCATTGCGATAAGCAAAATCACAGGACAACACCCGTAATTTCTATAACGGACTACGTTGACCTTTGTTACAATTAGTTGTTATTTGAATTTTTGTGTTTGAGAGCTTGCTTACTTCACAACTTTACAGGGAATAGTTCAGGCCGTGAATTTGTGTCAGACCGCGATCCATGTAAAAAACACCAATAAAATTGCGGCGTTACAAACTCCAGAATACCGGCATGACGACAACCGATTCTCCAGGAATATTGAATGGAACTACTGACTCAATTATTGAATGCTTTATGGGCTCAGGATTTTGAAACGCTGGCCAATCCCTCCATGATTGGCATGCTCTATTTCGTACTGTTTACCATTTTGTTTCTGGAAAACGGACTGCTGCCAGCAGCCTTTTTACCTGGCGACAGTCTACTGGTACTGGTCGGCGTACTTATCGCTAAAGGCGCGATGGGTTTTCCGCAAACGGTACTGCTGCTCACCACCGCGGCCAGCCTGGGTTGCTGGCTCAGTTATATCCAGGGGAGATGGCTGGGAAATACCCGCACCGTTCAAAACTGGCTATCTCATCTACCCGCGCACTACCATCAGCGCGCACATCATCTGTTCCATAAGCATGGCTTGTCTGCCCTGCTGGTCGGTCGCTTTATCGCGTTTGTCAGAACATTACTGCCGACCATCGCAGGATTGTCCGGTCTGAACAATGCGCGCTTTCAGTTCTTTAACTGGATGAGCGGACTGCTTTGGGTTCTGATTCTCACAACGCTTGGCTATCTGCTGGGCAAAACGCCAGTGTTTCTCAAATATGAAGATCAGCTGATGTCTTGTCTGATGCTGCTTCCCGTGGTGTTACTGGTGTTTGGTCTGGCAGGTTCACTGGTTGTGCTTTGGAAAAAGAAATACGGGAACCGAGGGTAAATTATGCTGAAATCATGCATAACACTCCGACGACTGGCCTGGACGACTACTTTTATGCTGTTTATCGGCGCGCTGCTCCTGACCTGGTCGGTCATCCGCCAGCAGGAGTCAACGCTTGCCATTCGTGCTGTAAACCAGGGAGCCACCATGCCTGATGGCTTCTCTATCTGGCATCACCTGGACGCCAACGGCATTCGCTTTAAAAGCATTACTCCGCAAAATGACGCGCTGCTGATCACCTTTGATTCCAGCGCGCAAAGCGCAGCCGCAAAGGTCGTGCTGGACCGAACGTTACCGCACGGTTTCGTTATTGCTCAGCAGGATGATGATAATCAGGCGGTACAGTGGTTATCCCGCTTACGTGATACCCCGCACCGTTTTGGTTAATCTCCAGGAATCTGAATTAGATCACTCACTTTGGTGATTTCATCATTTAGCGCCTATGATTAATAAACTGGGTTTATGACCCATTGCTTTATTATTCTGGAGCATCGGCCAAAGCCACAAGGTCGAATCACAATGGAAGGTTCAAGAATGAAATACCGCATCGCTTTAGCAATTAGTCTTTTCGCTCTCAGTGCCGGCAGTTACGCCTTCACCCTCTGTCAGGAAAAAGAACAGGATATTCAGCGGGAGATAAGCTATGCCGAAAAGCACAACAATCAAAACCGCATCAATGGTCTGAACAAAGCGCTGAGAGAAGTTCGGGCAAATTGTACTGACAGCAAACTGCGCGCCGACCATCAGAAAAAAATCGCCGAGCAGAAAAATGAGATAGCCGAGCGTCAACGTGATTTGGCCGAGGCGAAGCAAAAAGGCGATGCGGATAAGATAGCCAAGCGCGAACATAAGCTTGCTGAAGCTCAGCAAGAGCTGAAAGAACTCGAGACACGCGATTACTAAGTACGGTAACTAGCCACTCAACTGGAGAAAACTATGTCGAAAGATAATGCTACGGAAAACCTGCGCGCTGAGCTGAAATCTCTTGCGGATACGCTTGAAGAAGTACTTAGCTCCTCTGGCGATAAGTCGAAGGAAGAGATGAGTAAAATTCGCAGTAAAGCCGAACATGCGTTACGCGAGAGCCGCCATCGTCTGAGCGAAACCAGCGATGTGATTGCCAAACAGACCCGTGAGGCCGCGGCAAAAGCCGATAACTACGTACGCGAAAACCCATGGACAGGCGTCGGCATTGGCGCTGCAGTCGGTGTGGTACTTGGTGTACTGCTGTCGCGCCGTTAATAATGGCAGACTCTCAACACGCACAAGGTCCAGGCAAAGGCGTACTGGGTATTGGACAGCGGATCCTGACGATTCTCGTTGAGATCGTAGAGACGCGGCTGCGGCTGGCCGTCGTTGAGCTGGAAGAGGAAAAAGCCAATCTCATCCAGATCCTGCTGATGCTTGGGCTGACCATGCTGTTCGCGGCGTTTGGTCTGATGAGCCTGATGGTGCTTATCATCTGGGCCATAGACCCGCAGTATCGCCTGAACGCCATGATTGCCACCACCGTTGTGCTGTTGCTTTTTGCGCTTATCGGCGGGCTATGGACGCTGAGTAAAGCGCGTAAAACAACGCTGCTACGCCATACGCGCAATGAACTCGCTAACGACAGGCAGGCCCTGGAGGATGATGCATAATGAGCAGTAAAGTCGAACGTCAACAACGTAAGGCGCAACTGCTTGGACAGATCCAGCAGCAACGGCTGGATCTGTCGGCCACTCGCCGCGACTGGCTGGAAGCCACCGAAGTTTACGATCGTGGCTGGAAGACGCTGCTGAACCTGCGTGGCTGGGTGTTGGTCGGAAGCAGTATTATGGCGGTTCGCACCATTCGTAACCCGAATCTGCTGGTACGCTGGGCTAAACGCGGCTTCAGCGTGTGGAGCATCTGGCGTCTGGTTAAATCGACCATCAGACAACAGCAACTGCGCGGCTAATCACCTCTCCCCCCCCTAACCTCAAATTTTTTGAAAATTTCTGACAGTTTTCCTTGCTAACAATTGTCATTAGCCGCGTTTATGATTCTCTCCATCGACAGCAACGACGCACTCTGCGACGTCGTTGCACAAAAAAACACAATAAGCCGCCTGAGTGGTTTCCTGGAGAGTATGATGAAGAAATTAGAAGATGTTGGTGTACTGGTAGCGCGCATTCTGATGCCAATCCTGTTTATTACCGCAGGTTGGGGAAAAATCACCGGATATGCGGGTACCCAACAGTACATGGAAGCCATGGGCGTCCCAGGATTTATGTTACCGCTGGTTATCCTGCTTGAGTTTGGCGGCGGTCTGGCCATCCTGTTTGGTTTCCTGACCCGCACTACCGCGCTGTTCACCGCGGGCTTCACGCTGCTGACGGCGTTCCTCTTCCACAGCAACTTTGCGGAAGGTGTGAACTCTCTGATGTTTATGAAAAACCTGACCATCGCAGGCGGCTTCCTGCTGCTGGCTATCACCGGTCCGGGCGCATTCAGCATCGACCGTGTACTGAATAAAAAATGGTAAGCGAGCTATACTAAACGCATCAAAAAGCGAGGAGACATCTCCTCGCTTTTGCTATCTGAGGAGGCGAAAACATGGGACAACTCATTGACGGCGTATGGCATGACACCTGGTATGACACCAAATCAACCGGGGGAAAATTTCAACGCTCTGCATCAGCTTTCCGTAACTGGCTCACCGCGGATGGCGCACCGGGTCCAACGGGCGAAGGGGGTTTCGCCGCCGAAAAAGACCGCTATCATCTCTACGTTTCTCTGGCCTGTCCGTGGGCGCATCGCACGCTGATCTTGCGTAAACTCAAAGGGCTGGAACCGTTTATTTCCGTTTCCGTTGTGCATCCGCTGATGCTGGAAAACGGCTGGACCTTTGACGATAACTTCCCGGCGGCAACCGGCGATACCCTGTATCAGCACGAATTTCTTTATCAACTCTATTTACACGCCGATCCGCACTACAGCGGTCGGGTGACCGTTCCGGTGCTGTGGGACAAAAAGAACCACACCATTGTCAGCAACGAATCTGCAGATATCATCCGTATGTTTAACACTGCGTTTGATGCGCTGGGCGCGAAAGCCGGGGATTACTATCCACCCGCTCTGCAAACTAAAATCGACGAGCTCAACGGCTGGATTTATGACAACGTCAATAACGGCGTGTATAAAGCCGGATTTGCCACCAGTCAGGAAGCCTACGACGACGCGGTAGAAAAAGTCTTTCAATCTCTGGCGCGACTGGAGCAGATCCTTGGGCAACATCGCTACCTGACCGGGGACCAGTTAACAGAGGCCGATATTCGCCTGTGGACCACGCTGGTGCGCTTTGATCCTGTGTATGTGACGCACTTCAAGTGCGACAAACACCGGATTAGCGACTATCTGAACCTGTACGGTTTCCTGCGCGATATCTACCAGATGCCAGGCATTGCGGAGACCGATAATTTCGATCACATCCGCAATCACTACTTCCGTAGCCACAAAACCATTAACCCGACCGGCATTATTTCTGTCGGACCGTGGCAGGACCTCAACGAACCCCACGGGCGTGAAGACCGTTTTGCCTGATTTACACGGGTCCCCTTTGGGGGCCAAATAATTAATACAGCAAATATTTACCAGCATTCCATTCACGGCTATTCTTAATTTGATTGCTTTAAAAACAAGTAATTGAATACAGAACGAGGCAAAAATGGATTGGTATTTAAACGTATTAAAGAACTACTTTGGTTTTGGGGGCCGCGCGCGTCGTAAAGAATACTGGATGTTTGTGCTGGTCAACATCATCTTTACGTTCGTGCTGGGCATTCTGGACAGAATGCTTGGCTGGGAACGCGCCGGAGGGGAAGGCATATTAACGACGATTTATGGGGTTCTGGTCTTTATCCCGTGGTGGGCGGTGCAGTTCCGGCGTTTACATGACACCGACCGCTCGGCCTGGTGGCTACTGGTGCTGCTGATCCCGATCGTAGGCTGGTTGGTAATCATCATTTTCAACTGTCAAAATGGGACTCAGGGGAGCAACCGCTTCGGCGCTGACCCTAAACAACTGTCCTGATGTAATACACCATCTTGTCGGCCGGATAAGGTGCATTTGCACCGCATCCGGCGTAACAGCCCTGCTATTTACCCGCAAACAGCTTGGGAATTTCCCGCAAACACCAGGATTTCGCTTCGCCCATGCTGTCTCGACGCCAGGCCATAATAATATCAATTTCGCTTGTCGATTCCGGGCTAACCACACGCAACCGACCCGCCGCAATGTCCTCTTCCACCAGCGGGTATGGCATCGTCGCCACGCCAAGGCCGGCCAACAGCGCCTGGCGTTTATCTTCTATCGAACTCACCGTCAGACGCGGCTGTTTATCAAGCAGTTGAACCGTCAGCACCGGGCGTTCGCGGGCCGTGTCCGCCACCGCGATTCCACGGTACTTCACGCGGGTGACTTCCGATAACGGTTCCGGCTCCTGATGAATTGGATGATCCGGGGCCGCCACATATACGTTCATCAGCGAGTACAGCTTGCGCGAGTTGATTTCCGAAGATGAGCGAAAATGCATATCCGGCGCAATCACGATATCCGCCCGCCCCTGCTCCAGACGCTCCCACGCCCCGGCCAGAACTTCGGTAATAACGGAAAGCTGGGTATTGGCCTTCCCGGCAAGTCTGTCGATCAGCGGGAAAAACGCCGCCGTCGGCACCAGCGCTTCGGTGACGATGGTCAGATGCGTTTCCCAACCGCGAGCCAGCGCTTCGGCATCGGTAGTCAGCTTATCCGCAGCTTCCAGCAGTACACGCCCACGTTCCAGCAGCATACGCCCGACGTTGGTGAATTTTGTGCGATGACCTGAACGGTCGAACAACACGACGTCCAGCTCTTCCTCCAGCTTCTGCATGGTATAGCTGAGCGCGGAAGGAACGCGCCCCAGTTCGTCCGCTGCGGCGGCAAAGCTGCCACGCCGGTCTATTGCGTCCATGACGCGTAACGCCTCAAGCGTTAAAGCCCTTTCTTTGGCCATCTCGTTCTCATTCAGGAAATTTGAACATACCGGGCAGAATATCTGGCTAACAATGCAGCGTCTAGCCATTTAACATAAAAGGAAGTAAAGAGAGGTCAAGAACTATGATTACTACCCGTACAGCCAAACAATGCGGGCAAGCAGACTACGGCTGGCTGCAGGCCCGTTATACCTTCTCCTTTGGACACTATTTTGATCCTAAACTGCTGGGTTATGCCTCGCTGCGTGTTCTGAACCAGGAAGTTCTGGCACCGGGAGCCTCTTTCCAGCCACGTACCTATCCGAAGGTGGATATCGTCAATCTGATCCTCGAAGGGGAAGCGGAGTATCGCGACAGTGAAGGTAACCATATCCAGGCCAAGGCAGGAGAAGTTTTACTGCTCGCCACACAGCCGGGAATTAGCTACAGCGAACACAATATCAGCAAAGATAAACCGTTAACCCGAATGCAGCTCTGGCTGGATGCCTGCCCGCAGCGCGAAAACGCCTGCGTACAGAAAGCCACGCTGAATGCCGGTAAGCATCAGTTGCTCGCCTCGCCGGATGGAGAACAAGGCAGCCTGCATCTGCGTCAACAGGTATGGGTGCACCACGTTGAACTGCAACAAGGTGAATCGCAGAGTTTTCAGTTACATGGGCCGCGGGCTTACTTACAGTCGATCCACGGCAGATTCCATGCGGTGACATCTGGCGCCGAAAAAGAAGCGCTCACCTGCGGCGATGGCGCATTTATTCGTGACGAAACTAACATAACGTTAGTCGCCGATACCGCGCTGCGCGCTTTGCTGATAGATTTGCCCGTATAGTCAGGGAAAACAATGGAGTACGACTATTGAGCAAGAAATCATCCAAAAAACGCCAGCCGCAGGTTGAGCCGAAAAAACAGGATACTGTGACCTTCGGCTATGAAGAAATTCTGACAGAGCTGGAAGCGATTGTGGCGGATGCCGAGCTACGGCTGGAAGACGAAGAAGCCGCCTGAAAAGGCGGCTTAGAGTTATGCCGGGGACGATTCCGCCTTACCCGGCCTGCAGATTAATGTGCCTTACTGGCCATGATCTCAATGATCTGCTTGTCGGTTTCCTGCATCGAGCGACACGCCAGCGCACACAGGTTCGTGATAGATTGCTCCACGTTGTGCGCCACAATCCCTTCATTGCCGGTCACAGCAGTATCATCCAGCGCCATCAGCACCGCTTTCCACGCCGCAGATGCGCTGGTTGAAACTTTCATCGCGCAGCTGTTTGAGGCGCCATCGCAAATCATTCCGCTCACGTCGCCAATCATGCTGCTGATTGCCATCGCGATGGTGTTGTAGCGACCATCAACGATCCACGCCATCCCCGCCGCGGCGCCCATCGCCGCCGTGGTTGCCGCACACAATGCAGACAAACGCGGAAGCTGATGATGGATGTAGATAGCGCTCAGGTGAGACAACATCAGCGCACGCGCCAGTTTCTCTTCATCCGCACCAAAGTGCTCAGCCACCACCATTACCGGAACGGTCGCGGTAATCCCCTGATTACCAGAGCCCGAGTTGCTCATTGCCGGAAGCGTCGCTCCCCCCATTCGCGCATCCGATGCTGCACTGGTGCGGATCAGAATAGAGGTGGAGAGATCGTTCGCCAGCAGGCCACGCGCGCACTGCTTCTCAAGCGTGGTTCCGATGTGCAAGCCCCAGTTACCGCGCAGCCCTTCCTGGGACAGCGCACCGTTCAGTTTCGCCGCATCGAGAATAAAGCGGATTGACTCAAACGGTACCGCGTTCACGAACGCCAGAATCTCTTCCAGCGACGTGTGGGACAATACCGCCAGCGGTGAGTCCTGCTCCTCTTCCTGAGCGTTCTGTTCTGTCGTGAACACCACGCCCTTATTGGTCTCAATGTGCACAATGTTGGTATGACCACCAACAATCGTCACGCACGCCCATCCTTCAGCGCTATAAACCTTCGCACGGGAGAAAAGGATGTCCTCGCATGGCTCCTGCAGCATCACCGCGACCTTCCCGGCGGTCAGCATCGCTTTCGCATCGGCAATCGCTTGAGGCGAGGCGTCTTTCAGTACCTCTAAACCGGCGTGGGCATTTCCCCCCAGCGCACCCAGTGCCGCCGCGACAGGCAGCCCAACCATTCCGGTACCCGGCACGGTAACGCCCATGCCGTTTTTCATCAGGTTCGGTGAGACCCACGCATCAATGCGTTCAACCGCGCCGTCCAGCTCAGAGGAGGCGACCGCTGCCGCCAGAGCCAGAGAGATAGGTTCCGTGCAGCCCAGCGCAGGCTTAACTTCTTCCTGCACCGCGCGGATAAAACTATCCCATAATGGATTCAATGTAGTCTCAAACATAACAACAACCTTTGCTCAGATATCTCAGGAAAATGCCAGGAACGGAGAAACGCACAGCAGCAGGCCCGTGACAATAATCAGATACAGGGAAGCGCCTTTGTATTTGTGCAGTGCAGGAACTTTGTAGACCAACCAGGCCGGGATCAGACATCCCACCATGCCGAAGATAGGGCTACAAATAGAAGTGAAGCTCAGTACCGGCGCATTGAGCACAATGGCTCCCCACGCCAGCAGGATAGCGAAAACCATAATGCCGCGCTGAACCAGGGTCTCATTGATTTTCTCGGCTGGCATTTTGCGGCGCAGCACGTTCATCACGATCCCTTGAGTGGCTTCACGGAACCCTAAGTAAACGCCGAAGAAAGCGGTCATTACGGCAAAGATGTTCAGAATAACGCTGACGATTTTCACCCAGCCAGCACCCGCGCCGCTGATAAACTGCGCGGCAATCGCCAGAGCGGAAATGTTCTGCTCATAAGCTTTAACCGCTTCGTCATGGCCCATCGCCAGCGTGAAGGAAACGGCGTAGAAAAAGACGGTCACAAACAGAATACCGAACGCAATATTCATGGCTCGCAGGGCTTTATGGCGTGCCACTTCAATGGATTTATTGCGAGAACGATAGGAGATAACCATCGGGCTTAAGGTCTGAATAAACAGAATCGAAGTCAGGGTAAACGGCAGCGTGATAATCGCGTTTTTGATCAACAGTGCCATCGGCGGCAGTGAACCTACGTTATATAAATGCCACATCCCAACCATCGACACGCCAAGCGCCGCCACCACCAGCAGCTTGGTCAGTACCATACCGGTGGAGATTTTAAACAGCAGTTTTTCCCCGCGGGACGAGATAGCCACCAGGATGCAAATCAGCACCAGGCCATAGAACGGGCTGTCGGACAGTAACCCTTCAGTAACACCAAAAGTATGCAGGTAGGAGGCGCTATCGTTGGTGATGGCGGTGGAATAGACGAACATCCAGATAACCAGCATCACAAAATACAACGCACCTAACAGGATGCCCCAGTTCTTACCCAGATAGCCGCTGATCACGCTCGGGTAGTCTTTACACTCAGGGGACTCAGCCAGCGTATTAATAAACAGACGCTGGAACAGATACATGGCTGGGTAGCCGATGATAGAGGAGAGCAAAAACACCCACAGCCCCATCAAACCCACCTGGACGGGAAGAAAAACAATCCCCGCACCAATTGCCATACCGATACTCATAATGACCCAGCCGGTGTCCATGCTGTCGAATTTAATGGCTTCGCGCCATTCACTTTCGGTCATTCCCGCCCGACGTGCCGGAGCAGATGCGTCGAGTATTACGCTGTTATTCGTTGCCGTTTCCATAATTTTCCGCTCAATGTGTAGGTAGAGGTTTTTATATTTTTTTCGTACTGCCTCAATGCGATACGCAGTACTACGGTGCAGGTGAGCTATTGGAGTAATGAGGAAATCATACGCGCAGGATCAGAGAAAAACTTCACAAACAAACCCCTGTAATTTCTAAAAGTTAAGAAATATTTTCTCTTTTATTTTCATATAAAGAATTGAATTTCTATATTTGAAGCAGATCACAACAAAAAAGGCGCACTAACATGTAATGCCAGTCAGTTAAGCATTATGGAGAACATGTGATTTCGGCTCAGGGTTCCGTTCACCTCAGTGGTATCACTTTTCTGAAGCG